>JAIRRF010000268.1 GCA_031256115.1 Treponema sp. | reverse complement strand
ACGGGAAGGGGGAACCCATTTGGTAGGCTTTAAATCGGCCCTTACCCGGACGCTCAATGAGTTTTTAAAGAAATCCAAACATTCAAAAAAACTTGACGAGGCCCTTTCCGGCGACGATGTACGGGAGGGACTTACGGCAGTACTTTCCGTTAAAGTTCCCAGCCCTCAGTTTGAAGGCCAGACCAAGGGCAAGCTGGGAAATTCCGAGGTAAAGGGAATTGTGGAATCCATTGCCAATGAACAATTAGAATTATTTTTTGATAAGTATCCCGATGTGATCAACAATATTCTGGAAAAATCCGTCCTGGCTGCCAGAGCCCGGATTGCCGCACGCCAGGCAAGGGATGCCACCCGGCGCAAGAATGCCATGGATAATGCCGGCTTGCCGGGCAAACTGGCGGATTGTTCCGAGAAGGACCCAAGCCTCTGCGAATTGTTTATTGTAGAGGGGGACAGTGCCGGGGGCTCTGCCAAAGGGGGCCGGGATCGGCGTTACCAGGCAATCCTTTCTCTTTTTGGGAAAATGCTTAATGTGGAAAAAACCCGCATCGAAAAGGTAGTAACCAACGATAAACTACAGCCGATCATTGCCAGCATAGGCGCCGGCTGCGGAAATGATTTTGATGCTGCAAGGATTCGCTACTACAAGATTATCATCATGGCCGATGCAGACGTGGACGGTTCCCATATCAGAACCCTGCTTCTTACCTTTTTTTACCGCTATATGACCGAGCTTGTTGAACGCGGCCATGTATACATTGCCATGCCGCCCCTTTATAAAATCAGTTATGAAAAGAAAACCTTCTATGCTTACGACGATACGGAGAAGGATCGCATACTTTCCGAATCAGGCCGGGATCCTGAAAAGGTCGCCGTTCAACGCTACAAGGGCCTCGGCGAAATGAACCCCAATCAACTCTGGGAAACCACCATGGATCCCGCCCGGCGCAACATTATCCAGGTTCATCTGGATGACGCGGTAGAGGCAGAACGGATCTTCAGCATCCTCATGGGAGAGAACGTAGCCCCCCGCCGAGAGTTTATTGAGGAAAATGCCTTGTTGGCTACGCTGGATGTGTAGGGGGAAGTTTACTTCTACTCTTCTTCAAATTTATTTTCGAAAAGCCTGGCCAGGGATTCCACAGCTTCTTTTTCGTTTTTGCCATTGGCGATAATTTTTATTTCCGAACCATAGACCGCACCAAGTGTGATGATTCCCATAATTGATTTACCGTTTATCCTGTCGTTTCCCCGTTCAAAAGAAATTTCACAGGGAAAGTCTTTGGCGATCTGAACCAGAAGGGCCGCAGGCCGGGCATGAACTCCGGCCCGGTTTATTATTTTAACAGTTTTCTCATACACTGTTAAATTACATCCTCAGAGCCGTAATATACCGAACGGGCCTGTTTGCTTTCTATCCATTTGAGTATGTTGCGGTTGAATTCTTTGGATGAATTATAACCCATCTTTTTAAGTCTTTCGTTCATTGCCGCCACTTCAATGATAATTGGGATATTCCTTCCGGGTTTTACCGGAATTACAAGCTCCGGAATATTTACACCCAAAAATTCCATAAAATTCTCTTCGCTTCCAATTCTGTCGTAATTTTTTACAGCATCCCATACTTCCAGCTTTACTACCAGTTGAATTTGCTTGCTGTCCCGGATGGCCCTGACACCGAAGAGATGAGTGATATTAATAATTCCCAGTCCCCGGATTTCCATATGGTGGCCGATTATTTTGTTGGCGCCTTCTCCCATCAGAACATTTCCGTTAATACAATGCATTTCCACCACATCATCCGCCACCAGACGATGGCCTCGTTCAATCAATTCCAGGGCGGTTTCGCTCTTACCTACTCCGGAATCTCCCAAAAGCAGGATTCCAAGGCCATAGACTTCTACCAGTACCCCATGGATGCTTCTTTTAGGAGCAAAGATATTTGCCAGAATCCGGGTTAAGCGGATTACAAATTCCGATGATTCAAGATCGGTTTGAAGCAGGGGGCATTCGGCTTTTTCCGCTTCGTCAAAGAATTCCCGCTCCGGGCTTAGATTATGGGTAAAGATACAGCAGGGGATTTGAAATGAAAAAAAATGAACAATATGATTAATGCTTTCTTCGTCAATTTGCTTTTTAATCGCTGCTACTTCTCCCCGGCCAAAGATCTGAATCCGTTCATAGGCAAAGGAATCATAAAAACCCATTATCGCCAGTCCCGGACGGTTCAGATTGGGGATTGTTATGGTCTTTCCCAGACCTCTTCTGCCCCCGATACAACGGAGGTTAAGGGAATTGTGTTCTTTTAGATCTATATCAATTAAATCCAGTACGGTAAATTCTTTCCTGGGACCCATATAATAAGTATAATGCAAATTAAAAAAAAATACTACGAATCTAGTTGATCAAGGATGAAAGCTTTTCTGTAATTTCCCGGAAATTCATCTGTTCCACATTTTTTTTCAGCCAGCTCGCAAGTCCATCGTCAGATACATATTCATAAGTATCAATTCCGGAAATAGCCGCATCCACTGTATCCATGTCATAATTTTCGCAAGCGGCAAGAAGTTTTTTTAATGTCTCCATATCCGGCTTGTCTTTCATTTGTTTGGGATTATCAGTTTTTATTGTATCAAGTAATTCTTTTATGTCTGCTATGAGTTTCCATGCCGTTTCCAGAAATGCGGGATTATTGGAATCTACAAAGTTTAAATCTTTTGATTTTGCAGCTTTTTCCAGGGCTTCAGCCTGATTTCCCACTGCTTCTGCGAAAATTCCCAGGCTCGAACCTTTTATCCCATGAATCGTTATTGCATAATTCGGCAGACTTTCCATTGAAACTGTTTTGACTGTTTCAAGTAGCTGCGGGGTATTTGTTACAAAAGAGCGTAAAACATCGATATATGCATCCTCATCTCCGCCAAAACGTTCTATCCCCTTTTTTGTATTCAAACCGGCAATTTCCATACCGGGCGCCAGTTGAAAAAGATCGCTCTTTTTGTCTGATTCGGCTGGAATATGATGTTCCTCAAACAGTTTTTCCTGTTCCTTGTCCCGTACCCAATGATGTATAACCGCATCAAGACGCGCAATCTCAATAGGTTTGGATATGAACGCCTGGAAACCTTTGCTCAAAAACATATCTTCATTTCCCACAATTGCGTTGGCTGTCAGCGCAATAATCGGTACGGTTTTGGCATATTCAGTACCAATTTCTTCGCGGATTATTCTTGTAGCTTCAATTCCGTCCATTTCCGGCATCATATGGTCCATGAATACTGCGTTGTAGCGAATTGATTCATCCCGAATGGCATCAATGGCCTCCTGGCCGCTTTGTATACAGTCAATCACCATGCCATAGGGCTTCATCAGACCTCTGGCAACATCAAGATTGGTTGCCACGTCGTCCACAACCAGCACCCGGGCGTAGGGAAGTTTAATCTTTGTCAGTTTGGAACCCAGTTTACGTTTTTGATCGGAGTATTTGAAGTTTTTAAGATTATTTGCCATTTCCTGTCCGATTGTCTTGTCTGTAACATATTTTTGCGGAAGCCTTATCGTAAAAGCACTGCCCTTTCCGTATTCGCTTTCAACAGAAATTAAGCCGCCCATTTGCTCAACCATCTTTTTTACAATCGGAAGGCCAAGCCCGGTTCCCATAATTTTTCTGTTTTCCCTTGTGTCCATCTGGGCGTATTCGTCAAATAACTTGCCGATGTTTTCCGGGCTGATTCCTATGCCGGTATCCCGGACCTGGACAATCAACCAGACCGTTTCTCCTTCGGCTGCCTGCAATCGGCCTGATTCCGGTTCGCAGTTTATCTTTAATTCCACTGACCCTTTTCTGGTATATTTCAGGGCATTCGATAAAAGATTATTGCAGATTTGCTTGATCCTTAATTCATCACCATACAACTGTGCGGGAAGTTTTTCGTCTACATTCAGCAAAAACTGGATAGGTTTTTCTCCTATATGCATGATACATTGGGTTACGGTGTCATTGAGCAGGCTTGGCAAATCGTATTCAACAGGGACAAGCTCAAACTTCCCCGCCTCAATCTTTGATATGTCAAGAATGTCATTAACCGTACTGAGCAGGGTCCTGCCGGCGCTGCTAATCTTTTCGAGGTTGATGCCGGCTTCTTCATTTATTCTTTCTGTTTCCAGGGTTAATTCGGACAATCCGATTATGGCGTTCAGCGGTGTACGCATCTCGTGGCTCATTTTGGCAAGGAAATGGCTCTTGGCATTATTGGCATCAAGGATATTTTGTGTCATCTCCTGACGTAACAGGGCATTAACCATCATCAGGCCGGCAGAACGCAGGATGTCTATTTCGTCACCGGAAAAAAAACGTTCATTGCGGCAGTCATCAATACTGAAAAAGCCCCAGAATTTATCATGTAAAAACAACGGAACAATAACAATGGATTTCATTTCATAAATATTCAGAAACTCCCGTTCACCCGGCGCCAATGCGGACAAAGGCGCATTGACATGGCCGCCGTTTAAAAAGAGTTCTTTCCATTCCTGTATGGAAGTATATGGGAAGTTCAAACCAATTGGGACGGGTACTTTTTGTTTGCCGGTTTCGCTGAGCCATTCGTATTTATGCACAAAAAATAATTCGTTATTTATTGTCTCGTTCTCCCAGATCTGAACACGGTCGGCATCCATACACATACCAATCTGCTCCATGCCGGACAACAGAGAATCCTCAAACCTTTCATTTTCCGCAGCAGAAAGCAAAGCGGTGGCCAAACGGTTTCCGGCGCCCAACAGGGTATCCCTGTGTTTAATTTCCTTGACCATTTGTTTAAGCTGGCGCTTTTCATTGTTAATGAGAAACAATAAAATAAAGAAAACAACAAGCCCGGCCAAACCAATAATAATTCCCTGTAAAATAGCTATATTGGTATGTTTAATTAACGCCGACATGGGCATACCCAAAGAGATCGCTGCAAAAGCTTCATTCTTGGCATTCACCAACGGCATATAAAAAGTCTTGTATTTTTCGCCAAGGATTACCGTATCGCCGGAATATATCTGCTTGTCTTCTATAACGGTTTTCGCAATACGCGGGTCGAGCTCTGTTCCTATAACACTTTTTCCCTCCATGGTAATCGTTGAAGCAATCCTTCTACTGCCTAAATAAACAGTAACCTCGGAATGAAAAAGCGTTTTAAGTTTTTCCACTGCGCTGTCCAGATCAAATCTTACACCCGCCGAAATAACGCCTATCAAATTGCCGTTAGTATCATATACGGGCGCCCCGGTGCGGACAGCAACCTTTATGGCGGTTCCCGATTCATAATAGGTAGACACATTACCGGCCAGCGCGTCCTGCACATTTTGCTGATTTAAAATCGAATCACCGAAATTTTCCGGATCATAGGTTCTTAGCAATACTATCCCGTCTTTGTCGCATACGGTGAAATAATTTATCCGGTAAATATCCAGCATGGGAATACATACCTTTAACAACTCATTCATATCACGGTCTTTTATTGCTTTTATGGCATCAGGATTAATCGCCATAGATACTGCCGATGCCCTGGTATTTCCCGAACTATCATCAAGATAAAGTTTTAAGCTGTTTATATCCGCCAATAGTTTTTCTTCTATCAGGGAATCACTGAACCCGATAAATCTGACTGATAAAAATATATTCAGGATAATAACCAATGCAACCAGGAGTATTGTTGCTGGTATTATTGTTTTCCCCAAAAAGTTTTTATCCGGCATAGCTTACACGACCTGAAGTGATTATACAGGGAAAAAGAATAATTGTCACGCCTGGCGCTATGTACAGTGGTATTAAGAAGGGGGAGCTGGACGAAAAGTTTTTACTTTCCGTCCAGCCCTATTCCGATAATCTCTCGCGGCTACTATTTAGGCATTAATCTCAATAAGCCGCCTGATGTTTCCTGTCCGTTTCTTTACTTCCAGAGAAAGGATCCCGTTCTTTAAGACCGCCGATACCGATTCAGTATCAGCGTTTTCCGGCAGAGTAAAGGAACGGCTAAAGGAAACATTCCGGCGTTCCCTGATAAGGAAATTACCGTCTTTTTCTTCCTTTTTTTCCCCGTCTTTGCCGGTTTCAATGATAAGTTTGGCTCCATCCACCTGTACCTTAATCTGCTTTTCGTCAATGCCGGGCAGTTCTGCCTCTACCAAATAGGCATCGGCAGTTTCCTGAACATCCACCAAGGGCAGCTTGCTTAATACAGGGTTTCCCGTAAATGGAACAAGGGAGGAATCAAAAAATGATTCCAGCAGTTGATCCATCACATTTAAGGGTCGGTAAAGTGATACAGTTTTCACAATAGTCCTCCGCATTTTGAATTAACTTTTTTACCTTTAACAAAGGTTCTGTTTATTTACTAGCAATATCTGTGCCAAGTGTGGAATCCTAACGAATTGCTATGCAGTTTTTCTTCGAAAACTGCTCATTTAGTGAGATTTTTCCAAAAAACTTTAAGATTTTACGCCCCTATGTATGAAAAAACCGAAGATTCCTCTCATTGAGATATCAAGATCAATGAGACAAGATAAATTTTTAGTCTAAATGAATCAAATTGGGTATTTTTGACCATATCAGTGTATTAATATGACACAGTTTATATTTAACTGCAAAGAACTTCTCGGATTTTCGCCCGCCGGACCCTCAAACGTCTTGTACCGGGGAAGAAATATTCAGAGATTAAAATAACAATCCCGTCTTGATTCCCGCTAATCATTCATATGGGCCAGGGCCCCGGAGATGTGGTAACAGTAATCGCCCAGCCGTTCCAGGCGGCGGACAAAGTCTATAAAGAGTAGTTCTCTTTTGATATTTTCGCCTTCAATAATGCGCTTTTGTCCGTATTTCCGCAGTTTGTTCCGGGCTTTGTCGATCCAATCCTCTATAAGCGTCGCCTGTTCCGCTTCTTCAGGGGTCAATGCCCTGCCAAGCCTGGTCTGCACAAAGTCCATAAAGTCCCCGACCAATTTTGTGTAGGGCGCCAAAGCCTTCATCGAAGCGCCGGAAAAGACCCGGTCTTTCAACACACTCCGTTGCAGCAGAAAACTTAGACTATAACAATCATCGGTCATACTTTCCAGATCCGCTACGATCCACAAAAGCCGGGATATACGCCGTTCCGATTGGTCGCTAAGCTGGTGATGGGTACATTCCATTAAAAAGCGGGTTAATTCGTCCCGCATTTCATCGGCATAATTTTCCTTTTCCCGCAGTTCCGCCGTCAGGGTTGCCACGGCTTTTTCCTTTTCGGGGTTTTCCTTAAGGGTGGACAACACCTCGCTTATCCTGCCATACATGAAAGAAGCCAGGCTTGCCATGTCCCGGATCTCTTTTTCCGCCCGGACTATGTTCAGTTCAGGTGAATCCTGGAATGTACCGGATGAATAGGCCAGGGTGTAGTGTTTTTCTTTTTCCACCCGGCCTTTGTCCCTGATAATTTTACTGACCAAAAGGGCAAACTGATTCACAAAGGGCAGGAAAATGATTGTGTTTATGGTATTAAACATAGTATGGGCCATGGCAAGATGATTGGTAATGAGTATTCCCGAAGTTGGAGAATAGGGAGTAATAAAATCCACCAGGGTTAAGAATGGCTGGAATAATGCCAGCGCCCAGATGGTTCCAAACACATTGAAAAGTACATGTACCAGCGCAGCCTGTTTGGCCACAGGCTTTGCTCCGATGGAAGCCAGGGCCGCATCTATGGTCGTACCGATGTTTGCCCCCAGGATCATGGCCACCGCCATTTCATAATTGATCAGTCCCTCATGGGCCATGGTCAGGATGATCGCCGTAGCAGCAGATGATGAATGGATGATCACGGTAATCACCGTGCCAACGGCTGCTCCCAAAAGTACCGATGTAAAGCCCATATCGGAATAGGCTGTGATAAATGCCAGGGTTTCCGGTGAGAGCCGGGGCATGGCTCTGGTAAGAAAATCCAGCCCCATAAAGAGAAGGCCGAAGCCCAGGATCGTTGTTCCCCAGTGTTTCCATTTGGGCCATTTTAGCACCGACATCACAAAGCCTATACCCACCGCCGGCAGAGCCAGAGCGCTTAACTTAAGAGAAAAGCCGATAAGAGACACTAGCCAGGCGGTTACTGTGGTGCCGATATTCGCCCCCATGATTACACCAATAGCCTGTTTAAGAGTCAGAAGACCGGCGTTCACAAAAGCCACCACCATAACAGTGGTTGCCGAAGATGATTGGACAATCGCGGTTATCCCGAATCCGGTAAAAACAGCGCTTAGCCTGCGTCCTGTCATGAAAGTCAGTACTTTCTGCATGCGCTGGCCTGCGGCCTGCTGGACGCCGTCGCTCATTACCTTCATCCCATACAGGAAAAGGCCCAAACTACCTGCTATAATAAAAAAGTTGCCAAGACTTTCCATTTATATATATATTAACCAATTTTTGCTTTTTATTTAAGATAGAGGAAGAGTGATTCCGGCTAATTCATCAATTCTGGTAATCTCCGATTCACATGGTAATGTGCCGGCCTTGGCGGCAGTTCTAAGCTGGGCTGGGAGTCAAATACATTTGACGGGAGACCAGGTCTTTGGGGCTGCAATTTTCCTGGGAGACGGCGCAAATGATCTGGACACCGCATCCGCCTATGGAGGCTTTACAGTTCCCTGGTACAAAGTCCGGGGCAATGGGGATTTTAACCTTTCCAGTCCCGATACCCAGATACTGGAGATTGCCGGAACAGGCAGTACTTCCCGGAAAATTTTTCTTAGCCACGGCAACCGTTACGGTGTGGAAAGGGACCTTAAGGTCATTGCCGATGCCTCCCGCAACGCCGGAGCGGAAGCAGCCTTCGAAGCCGGCGAGCACGTTATCGGCTCGGCAATGGAATGTGATGTGGCGCTTACAGACAGCACCCTCGCCAAAAGGCACTGCTCGTTCTCCCTGGCCGAAGACGGCACAGTTCTCCTTACTCCCCTGGAAGGGACGCTGACGCTGAATGGGG
>JAIRRF010000132.1 GCA_031256115.1 Treponema sp. | reverse complement strand
CCTTTTTCAACCAAAGGGGGGCTTCAATCTCCCCATAGCTGATTTCGACTTTATTCATTTTTACTCATCGTTCTTTACCGTGATCTCCGTTAACCGGCAGCTTTGGGTACTCAATCCGGGAATGATAATATCCTACCAGGACCTTTACAAAAGTTTGTTTGATTGTTTCCAGTTCCCGAAAAGTTAAATCAGACTGAGAAAGCTGTCCGTGATCCAGCTTATTGTCAAAAAGTTCCTGAATGTACTTTTCCAGCCGTACCGCGTTGTGTTTTTTTAAAACCCGGCTGGCAGCTTCGGTTATATCGGCCAGCATAACCACCGCCGATTCCTTTGACTGGGGAGGATTTCCCGGATAGGTAAAGTCTTCCGGATCAACGGCGCCCTCCTGTTTAAGGGCTTCGTTGTAAAACCAGGTGATCACCGAATGACCGTGGTGTTCCGAAATAAAGTCGACAATCGCTTCGGGCAGGCCAAAGGACCGGGCCTTTTCGATTCCCAGTTTTACATGGCTTTTAATTATTGTAGCCGAAAGGCGGGGGGAAATGTCTTTATGCTTATTGTAAAAAGTTTGGTTTTCCACAAAGTATGCCGGTTGATCCATTTTACCTATATCATGATAATAGGCCCCTACCCGGGCCAGCAGTGCGTTTGCTCCGATTTCCTCACAGGCTGTCTCCGCCATATTTGCCACCATAATCGAATGACTGTAGGTTCCCGGAGCGGTGTTAAAGAGCCTTTTTAAAATAGGGGAGTTCAGGTCCGAAAGTTCAATGAGCCGGAAGGGAGTTATTGCATTTAGTACCTGTTCTGTTATAGGCAGGATTCCGATTACCAGAAGACCGGAAACAAGCCCGTTAAATGCCGCCCAAAAAATTATTTTTCCGTACTCTGCTGCCGGGGCTTGCCGGATCAGGAGGACAATTAAAATGCTGACAGCATTGGCGGCGGCAATAAGGATTCCTGCCTTTACCAAATCCATCCGTTTTTTGGCTCCCTTTAATACATGGGTTGCCGCAATTCCGGAACATAGGGCAAAGATGTAAGCGGGAATATCAAAAGCATCGGAAAGAAAAGCCCCAAGGGGGAGCAGCATGGCAGTAACAAGCGCCATGGGAATACCCAACAATATACCGGGGAGCATTACCACCAGGGCCGTGGGAATTAATACAGATACCGGAAAATACCCGTCCGATTGGACAAAACTGCCGGCCAGGTTTGCTCCGATTATATAAGCCGCCGTCAGTACTATCATTAAATAACATTCTGCCGTCCGCAATGACCGGCCTGCCGTACGTTTTCCCATGTGGGATACCAGGAAAAGATAGATTACCAGAAGCAGAAAGATCTGTCCCGTCACAAGCCGGGGATCACGTTTTGATAAAGAATGGTTTAATGCCAAAAGGTCTTCCATCTCTCTTTCGGTGATGATAAAACCCTTGCGGATTATCCGGTCTCCCCGGTCTATAAAACGGTACACCGGTTCCAATTGGGAAAGAATCTCTTCCTTTCGCTGCTCCGTATCGGAGGAGGAAAAAAAAACGTTTTCCTTAAGCAGGGAACGGACTATGCTTCCCGCCCCCAGGGAAAAATCTCCGGAAAGCCTTTCGTTTTCGATGTATCTCCGGATGGATGCATTCAATCTTTCCGGAGTAATTATTTTGTCGTAAGCAATCTGTTCCCGTTCTATCCGTTCTTTGTAATTGTGGAGCAGTTCAATGTTGTCGGGATTATAGGCAGCCAGTCCATTCTCTTCTGTGATTACCGGCAGGGCAAAGATTCCCGATTCGATAAAGAATTCCAGCTCTTTTCGTCCTTTTTCAATTGATTCGTTTCTGTCCGGATCATGGTACAGGGCTGTCAGGGCTTCCGTAGTATAGTAACCGGGAAACTCGGCAATGACAGAAAGGATATAATGTTCCGGAGAACTATTTTCGTTAAACAGGTTCCGGGAAAGATAAACAAAACGTTCATAATTTCTCCGTATTTCGTCATTTATGGAAATATCAAACTTAAATACCGCCGGCACAAGATTAATTCTGGCTTCTGTCCGGATTCTTGTTGCTTCCCTGTCAATATAGGCAACTTGTTCCGGTGCAATTACGTCCCGTTCCGCCACTTTTCCTGTTTCAAATTCACCAATAATAATGGAGGTCATTGAATTAGTAAAAAGTACAATAGCGGCGGTGACAATAAAAGCGGCAAGGCTGGCAATGGCAGGCCCCTTATTAACAGGATAAAGATCCAGAAATTCCAGCAAGTCCCTGAGTTTATTATTTTTCGGCATCATATGCTTCGATTATTTTTTTTATCAGGGGGTTGCGTACCACGTCTCCGGTATTAAGATATGCAATATAAATCCCCTCTACACCGGTCAGAATCGAGAGTGCATGGACAAGCCCGGAATCAATCCTTCGGGGCAGATCGGTCTGGGTAATGTCTCCGGTGATAACCGCTCTGGTTCCGCGGCCAATACGGGTTAAAAACATCTTCATTTGTTCTTTGGTAGTATTCTGGGCTTCGTCAAGAATCACTACGCTGTCGTTAAGGCTTCGGCCCCGCATATACGCCAGGGGGGCTACTTCTATGGCCCGGGTATCTTCCAGATGGCGGATCGTTTCGTAGGGAACCAAGGCTTCCATGGCATCATAAAGGGGGCGGAGATAGGGGTTAATTTTCTGGGCAAGATCCCCCGGCAGGTAGCCCAGGCTTTCACCGGCCTCTACTACCGGACGGGTAAGTACCAGTTTACGCATCTTTTTGGAAAGCAGGAGACGCAGGGCTTCCGCAATGGCCAGGTAAGTTTTTCCTGTTCCCGCGGGGCCCACACAAAAACTGATGTCATGTTCCCGCATACCCTTGATATACGAAGCCTGGTTACGGCCCCGGGGAAAGACCTTGGTAAAGCCCTGGGGGATCTGGATCAGGTTATCCCGAAGGGTACTCAGGGATTTGGGCATCCCAGAATCATCTTCCTGAACAAAAATCCCCGCCAGGGCTTCTACATACTCGGCGGAGGGACATTCACCTTCCTGAACAGCATGGATTAGGTTGTTTATTACTGTTTTAAAACGAACCTGACCGGTTTCGTCAACGCCGATAAAAGAAATCTCGTTACCCCGTGTGTGAATACGACCCCCCAGGCATCCGGCAATTACCTTGAGGTTTTGGTCATTAACTCCGCAGACCCCGGACAAAATCTCGTTATTGTCCAGGACTATGGTTATGCTTTCTTCCAATAGCACCTCAGTTTAATCATATGTTTATTAGTGAAAAAAACTTAATAATGGCTTTAGCTACCAGTTCATTAATCTCGGTATGCCGGGGCACTTGTGTAGATGTGTTTGTCTGTGGGTTTTCGTAAATATCATGCTTTGCCCCGTGGCGCACAAAAATGGCTCCTCTCTTGATTATTTCTTTTAGCAGCTTTTGCCGTTTCACGCAGAAACCTTAATCTGCAAAACACCACTTTTCCGTTTTTGCGCCAGCCGTTTTTCTTCGTCTTGCCGTATTTGGTAGACATCGACAAGCATTTCTTCCAGTTCGGCAAGGTCATGTCCTTGAGTAAGGTGGTCAGGATAGGTGTTTAGGAAACCTACAAACCAGCCATCACCGGCCTCCCAATAAGTATATGCAATTTCCATACTAACTCCTCCCTTTATTGTATACCACAAAATATGTGATTGGTATACGCTTTTGCCCTATCCGGATCATTATGAAGAACAGCCTGTATGTAAAATTAATCATCAATAAGAGGATGAAAGATGAATAAGAGAAAAATAGTTTTTGCAGCTATATTATTCGGGTAGGCCGCTGAAGACTTTACTGTGCAGGGCAGGGTGTTGCCGCTACTTAGCTCCAAAATCCTTTATAAGGCAGGTAGTCATCTTTGCGTTTCTATAGCTTGTCATAGGAAACCCAGGCCCCCTGTAATCTACTGTATGATAGAACCGGTTATTTGTTTGCTTTCTTCTGATCCGTCTACTGTTCCAATACTCGTTG
>JAIRRF010000108.1 GCA_031256115.1 Treponema sp. | reverse complement strand
TTGGCAGAACCGCCCGGTCTCTTACAATTCCGGCAGATTTATCTGTTTTAAGGGATTGCTTATTAAACAAATAATGAACCGGTCAGCAGTTTTACAATAAGCCTACCGGCCTTACCCCGATGGCTGTATCGGTTTTTTTTATCTTCCGACAGTTCCGCCACAGTACGGCCCAATTCCGGCAGATATACGATGGGATCGTAGCCAAAGCCCCCCTGTCCGCGGATTTCTGCCGGGGAAGAAACGATTTCTCCTTCCAGGGTCTCCTGCACCAGATAAAACCTGTCGGGACCAAAAAAGAGTACCATGGCGCAGACAAAGCGGCATTTTCGTAATCTTTCTTCGGCAGATTGCCTGGTTTTTAATTCTTCCAATAACAAGATATTGCGTTCTTCGTCCCTGAGTTTTCCCGAACCTGTACTTTCACAAAAACTGCCGTCACTGTTCCAGCTTTCTTTGCCATAATACCGGGCGGAATAGATTCCGGGTTTGCCTTCCAGAATGTCTACACAGAGCCCGGAGTCATCTGCCAGTACCGGACCTGAATTATTAACTTGGGCCCCTTTAAGCAAACAATGGAGCGCCCTGGCTTTGATAAGGGCATTTTCCGCAAAAGTTGTTCCGGTTTCCTTTGGATCAAAACCGGTAATTCCCGCTTCGGCAGGAAGATTAATGTCAATATCATTTTTTATTCCGGAATCTGCCAGAACGGCAGAAATTTCCTGCAGTTTGTGTTTATTCCCGGATGCAAGCCAAATGGTCATGTGACTATCCGGCCCTGAGTAATTCCCTTGGACGCGACCCTTGGGCGGGGCCGACCACGCCGCGGTGTTCCATTTCTTCTACAAGGCGGGCTGCCCGGTTGTAACCTATTTTTAACCGGCGCTGAATATAACTGGCGCTGGCTTTGCCCTGCTGCCTTACTACTTCCAGCGCCTTTTCATAAAGGGGATCGTCACCATCGGAAAAAAGAGCAATATCTGTTTCTTCTTCATCATCAAAGAATATTTCATCATCAATATATTCCGGTTCACCCATTGTTTTAATATAATCCACCACCCTTTCTACTTCTTCTTCGGAAATAAAAGCTCCCTGCATACGGATTGGGAAGGGATCCACTACTCCGGCATAAAGCATGTCTCCCTTGCCCAAAAGCTTCTCTGCCCCAACCATATCAATGATGATCCGGCTGTCCATTTTACTGGCCACCATAAAAGCAATCCGGCTGGGAATGTTCGCCTTGATTAGGCCGGTTATTACATCTATGGAAGGCCGCTGGGTGGCCAGGACCAGGTGAATCCCCACTGCCCGGCTCATGGCAGCAAGCCGGGCTACAGTAGATTCCAGTTCTTTACCTGTGGTTACCATCAGGTCTGCAAACTCATCAATGATCACCACAATATACGGCATATGTTCCGCAGCAATAGCCCGATCCTTAATCCTCCGATTATAACTTTTAATATCCCGAACCCCCATGGAATCCAGGCACGCGTAGCGCCGTTCCATTTCGCAGATGCAGTATTGTAATGCCTGGAAAGCCCGCTTGGGCTCGGTGATCACCGGCGTTAAAAGATGGGGTATGTCGTTATAAAGTTTAAGTTCCACAATTTTGGGATCTATCATGATAAGCCGGCATTCCCCCGGAGAAAGCTGATACAGGATAGAAAGGATCATTGAATTAACACAGACTGATTTTCCCGAACCGGTGGAGCCGGCAATAAGAATATGGGGCATCTGGCACAGATCTACGGTAACAGCTTCTCCGCTTATATCCTTCCCCAAAACCACGGGAATTTCGTTTTTCCTGCTTTCTTTTGTTTTACTTAATTGTCCTTCGATAATTTCCCTGAACGAAACAATACTCCGCTTTTTATTGGGAACCTCAATGCCTACTGCATGCTTGCCAGGTATGGGAGCAACAATCCGTACGCTTGATGCGGCAAGACGCAGGGCAATGTTATCCTGAAGATTAACTATTTTCGAAAGTTTAACGCCCGGTGCGGGAAGGATCTCGAACATGGTAATTACCGGCCCTTTCCTGATCCCGGTTACTTCCGCCAGGATCCCGAATTCGCTTAAGGTTTCCTGAAGTATTACAGCTTCCCGGTGGGTCTCATCATCCACAATCCAGTACTTGCCGTCAGGATATTGATTCAATATTCCATCTACCGGTACAAAATACGAGCCTTTACGGTGCCCTATTTTTTTTTTTTCGGTTTCATAATCCGGTAGTTCCCTATAATTGTTCGATGGTATATCAGAGAACCTTACCTGTTCCAGTTCTAAAACCCCGTTTTCCCGGAAGGTTTTGGGATCACCATAATCTTCTTGATCCTCATAGTTTTCAAGCTCTTCCGTTTGGTTTTGATAATCTTCGTATTCCAGTTGTTCCAGGTTATAATAATCATCATCATATACCGGATCATCCGCCTGATTTTCTATTGGTTTTTCTATAGATCCATCCATCTCCGAAATTGACTGGGAGAAGGGAGAAAAAGCGGTATTGTTCAGGATCAAAATATCTTCTTCGGGAATTTCCAAACCCGAAAAATCTTCCGTTGAACCTATAT
>JAIRRF010000107.1 GCA_031256115.1 Treponema sp. | reverse complement strand
ATTATTTTCTGCCATTACAAACCGGATAAGGTCGAGTTTATTGTCCAGGCTGTCTATGGCGTCGATCACATAATCTGCCTTTTCTATTCCAAAGAGAGCTGCGGTCTCATTGGAAAAGATTTGATTAAAGGCCGTTACTTCGCAGCGTGGGTTGATTTCCAAAAGCCGCTTCATTAATGCCGCCGCCTTGGGAAGCCCAACAGTACCGGGTACAGCCTGGATCTGCCGGTTGATGTTGGTCATGGAAACCGTATCGTTATCAACAATGGTAATGCGTCTTATGCCGGATCGTACCAGGGCTTCCGATGCCCAGCTTCCCACACCTCCCAGACCAACAATAATTACCCCGGTCTTATCCAGAGCCGCCAAAACGGCTTCTCCCGTAAGCAGACCCAGCCTGTGAAAAGGGTTCTGTTCATTCACCGGATCTTGTATTGTTAAAATCCCCTCAACATTGCTTCGTAACCTGCTTCGTTTACCGCCTCTTTCAGAACTTCCGGGGTAACGGAATCATTGTGTTCCACCAGAGCATTTTTTTCTTTCAGGCTTACCTGAACTGACAAGACCCCGGTAATAACTTCCAGCGCTTCCTTAACATGGGCTGTGCAATGATCGCAGCTCATCCCGTCTATCATAAGAGTTGTTATCATTATTTAGTTTACTCTTCCCAGAGCCATGTGGATAGGTACCGTTCCCCCGAATCGGGGAGGATCGCCACAATGGTTTTTCCATTGTTTCCGGGCCGCTTTGAAACAGCCAGGGCTGCCTCCAGGACTGCGCCGGAAGAAATCCCTGCCAGGATCCCTTCTTTTTTTGCCAGAAGCCGGGCTGTATTTCCTGCTTTTGTTTCATTGCTTAAATAGATTTCGTCGACGATTTCATGATTGTAATTAATGGGCCGGAAACCCGCGCCGATGCCCTCGATTTTGTGGGAACCCGGAGCGCCCCTGCTCAGAACCGGAGATCCTTCAGGTTCTACGGCAATAATTCTAATAGAAGCCTTTTTTGATTTTAGGTATTTTCCCGCTCCGCTGATGGTACCTCCGGTACCAACCCCGGCAATCAGGAAATCAATTTTTCCTTCCATGTCCTCCCAGATTTCCGGACCCGTAGTTTTTTCATGAATTGCCGGATTGGCGGGGTTTTCGAACTGCCGAAGAATCCGGGAACCGGGAATAGATGCGCCCAGCTCTTCTGCCCTGCTTATGGCCCTCCGCATTCCCCCGGCTCCATCGGTCAGTTCCAGTTCCGCCCCCAGGGCTTTAAAAAGTCTCTGCCGTTCGATGCTCATGGTTTCCGGCATAGTAATGATGAGACGATAACCCTTAACCGCCGCTGTAAAAGCCAGTCCTATGCCGGTATTGCCGCTGGTAGCTTCGATAAGCACCGTCCCGGGCTTTATGGTACCATCCTTTTCTCCCGATTCTATAAGCGCCAGGGCAGTCCTGTCCTTAATACTTGAAAGGGGGTTAAAAAACTCAAGCTTTGCATATACTTCCGCGCCCCCCTCGTTGAGCTTGTTGATTTTAACAATGGGGGTTTTTCCGATTAAATCGGTGATCGCATTAACTTTAGCCAAAGTCTTTCAATCGGAGGTATTTAAGAAAGGCTTTTCAGTACAGACTTAAAGAGTTCGCCCTTGGTATCATTTCCCAGCACCTTATCCAAAGCTTTAAGGGCTGTTCCCGGCGCGTTAAAAGAAACACCAAATGAACCGCTCAAGGTTTTACCCAGTTCTGAAGCCATACCATTTAACTCTTTATCGCCCTTGGCAGTTTTTGCCAGTTTGGATGCCAAAGAAGCTATGGAGCCCAAATCCGCCCCGGATCCGGAACTGCCGACGACAGCCGCGGCCAGCCCTGCTATGCCTTCCGCGGCAGTTTGTTTTCCTGTTCCTGTTTTTTTTGTTAAGGAAAGCAATGAACCAGCTAAACCTGCCAGGTCTCCCATTTTGGAATTGTTAAGCACCCCGGATTTTAATGCCGCAGATGCCAGGGCTCCCGCTATGCCGGCGGCCCCTCCGGTTTTGCCCAGAAGAGCCGGAAGTATCGCCGTTAAATCCAATCCGGGGATAGCTCCGTTCTTGGATACCTTCTCTCCCGCCAGACCAGCCGCCGCTGCTGCAATCCCCGATAAAACATTCAATGATGATGCCATGTTTTCTCCTGTTTCCTATTGATAGTTATTTTAAATATACAAAAAACTGAGCTAAAAACAATGCTTTACCACTGAGCCTGCCGAAATTATTAATTACTTTTTACCGGATTTCAAAAAACCCATAAAAGCGTTATATTATTGTCAAGAGATTAGCTATGGGAGCAGCACAAACAGTCAATACACCTTGTTTTGATACGGTTTGGGCACTTATGCAGGAAAACGCCCAACAAATGAAGGAACTCAGAGAAAGCCAGAAAGAAACCGGCCGGCAAATACAGGAACTTAGGGAAAGCCAGAAAGAAACCGGCCGTATTGTCCAAAACAATGCACAACAGATAGGGAATCTTGGTAATCGTTTGGGTGAATGGGTTGAATATATGGTAATGCCGAATCTGGTTGAAAAATTTCAGGAACTCGGTTTTGTGTTTACCAGGGCATACCATGATGCCGCTATTAAAGACAGAGAACACAATATATTCGTGCAAGTTGACATTACTCTTGAAAACGGAGACAAGGTAATGGTTGTTGAGGTTAAGTCCAAACCCACCACCGAGGATATTACCGATCATATTGAGCGTATGGAAAAGGTTCGCGCCCATGCAAACTTGCATAATGACACCAGGGTATACTTAGGCGCTATTGCAGGAATGGTCTTTAATGATAATGAAAGAACATTTGCCATGAAGAATGGTTTTTTTGTTATTGAACCATCGGGAGAGACTTTTATAATTACTGAACCAAAAGGAGAATATTCCCCAAGGGAATGGCAGGGGCCAGAGCTTGCCTAACATTCTAAACTAAGCTTTGCCTAACATTCTAAACTAAGCTTTGCCTAACATTCTAGGCAAGGCTTGCCTAACTTTCCAGGCAAGCTTTGCCTAACTTTCCAGGCAAGCTTTGCCTAACATTTCAGGCAAGCCTTGCCTAACTTCTTAAACTAACCTTGCCTAACTACTTAAACTAACCTTGCCTAACTTTTTTTCTCAAAAACTTCAGTTTTTGAAGATTATTTTCATTTTTTTTCAAAACCATTAAAGCAAGACGCAGCTTAGTGCCCTAGATCCTTTTATTAGGCGGGAGATCGATCGCCAATTCATGAAACGTTGTTTCATTTCACTATTCTAAGGTCTGGCCTCTTAAAGGAACATTAAGGGGCCAGGCAAGAGGAGTTAATTATGGGTATCACCCAAAATGATGATTATTTACTGCATAGCATCCGTATTCGTCTTTATCCCAATTATTTAAATGGCGAGCAGGGAAAGTATATCGCCCGAACCATCAACGAAAGGAGCCTTTCCATCGAAGATGTGTGTAAAGTGATGCAAACCCGCGGCGGTTTTCTGGGGAATTATGAGGACCTGCTTCATAACATTCACGAGTATTATGAAGAAGTAGCTTACCAGCTTGCGGACGGGTATGCAATCAACAACGGATACTATTCCATCTACCCCAATATCGGCGGTACGTTCAACAATCACAAAATTGCGGAACACGATCGTGAGGCAAACCCAATCAGCTTCCGGTTCAGCGTACGCCGAAAACTTCGTGACCTGCTTGAAAAAGTTTCAGTTGTTGTGGACGGTTTGGCGGATGTTTCAGGCGGCATCAGCGAGTTCTTCGACATTGCAAGCGGAGTCGTGAACGAAACAGTAACCCCCGGCGGTCAATTTGCCATTTACGGTAATAAAATTAAGGTCGCTGGGGACGACCCTTCTGTCGGCGTGTACTTTGTTTCGGTGGCAGACCCTGCCAACGAAATAAAAGTAAGCGGCAATTTTGCGGAGAACACGAGTAACAAGCTGATTGGTATTGTCCCCGCTCTGGTCAATGACAACCAGTGGCAGATAGCGGTGAAGACACAGTTTACGGGTTCAACCACCAAGTTATTGAAGGCCCCGAGGATTATTACAAATGACATTAAACTTGAAGCGGCATGAACCATTTATTAAGTTGTATTTAACATACAATCAACTGTAATAATCCCAGCAAAGAGGCGGGCTAAGGTCTGGCGGGAACGCCTGTAGAGTCCGGCTGCCCACATAAATTCATGTGGGCAGCCGGGGAATTCCGGATGTTCCCACCAGCCGCCAGCCCGCCTCTCTGCTGGATTTAATAAGTCCTTTCGGTTATACTGTCCCTATGGCCTATGAAGTAACCGCCACCCGACGCAGGCCCAAAACCTTTGGCGAACTGGCGGGGCAGGAATTTGTAACTTCTACCCTTAAAAGTTCCCTGGAACAGGGAAGCATTGCCCATGCCTATCTTTTTTCCGGCCCCCGGGGCTGCGGAAAAACCAGCGCCGCCCGTATTTTGGCCAGGGCGCTGAACTGCGATAAGGGGCCCACCCCGGTACCTTGCGGTATTTGTCCGGCCTGCGAGGAGATAGGCCGGGGAACAAGCATGGATATAATCGAAATAGACGGCGCTTCCAATACTTCCGTCAACGATGTCCGGCAGATCAAGGACGAAGTGCTTTTTCCTCCCAATTCAGGAAAATATAAAGTTTACATTATCGACGAAGTACATATGCTTTCCAGCAGCGCCTTTAACGCTCTCCTGAAAACCATAGAGGAACCGCCGCCCTATATTATCTTTATCTTTGCCACAACGGAACTCCACAAGGTACCCGCCACGATAAAAAGCAGGTGCCAGCAATTTGCCTTTAAGTCCATCTCCATCGAAATAATTCAGGGGATACTCCGGGAAACCTGTACGGAGATGCAGATCCAGGCGGAGGACGAAGCCCTGTTTTGGATAGCCCGGGAAGCAACGGGAAGTATGAGGGATGCCTATACCCTCTTTGATCAAATTACTTCTTTTTCCGGCGGACAAATTCGCAGCACCCTTATCAAGGAAAAGCTGGGCCTTGTGGGAATGGAAGAGCTTAATACGCTGGCGGAAGCCTGCATGCAAAACAACACCGCCGAAGCAATTAAAGTAACCGACCGGATCCTGGAAGCGGGGATTGCCATAGAGCAATTTGTTATTGACCTGGCGGGATATTACCGGAACCTTATGCTGATAAAGGCGGGAATCACCAAAGAATCACTTTTGGGTTACGGGGCGGATCATTTTTCCGGAATATGGAAAAAGCTTAGCCTGGCCCAGATCGAAGAGGGCCTGTCCATGCTTCTCGATCTCTACCGGAACATTCGCTATTCCCTGTCTCCCCGCTTTGAGCTGGAAACTGCGGTTGCAAAACTTTGCTGGCTGGACAGGTGGGTGTCGCTTCCGGAGCTTCGGACGGCGGTAGAAGACGCAAGAAATGCTCTAGGCGGAACTGTCATTCCGGCGGAAAAACCCGCGGAACAATCCCTGCCGGACGGAGAAACCGTGCAGGACAGGCCCGAATCCTTTACCGAAGGATTTAAACAATTCATGTCTCAGCGGCCGCAGCAAAAGCAGGAACATCCGCTGAATGAAGAGGCAGAAACGGTACGACGGATTTTCCATGGCACCTATGTTAATCAGGAAGAAAGCGAATGAACATAAATCCCTTTGATATATTGAAAAATGCCCAGAAGATTCAGGAACAGGTAGGTTCCATTCAGGATAAACTTGCTTTAATCAACGCCACAGGATCCGCCGGGGGCGGAATGGTGGAAATTGATATTACAGGAAAACTGGAAGTCCTTGCGGTGCGGATCAAACCCGAAGCGGTGGATCCCGAAGACATAGCTATATTGGAGGAACTTGTCACCGCCGCTATAGGGCAGGCCATGGAAAAGATTAGGGAAAAGATTTCCGGGGAAATCGGCCATCTGGCCGGAGGCTTGGGAATTCCCCTTACCGGACTTGGCGGAAATTAATGAATTTTGTTGATAACTCCCAGCTCAGATCCCATAATGCCATTGACCGGCTAACGGCACTTTTTTCAAGGCTTCCGGGTCTTGGAAAAAAAAGCGCAGGCCGCCTGGTTTACCATATTCTGGAAACCAATCCATCCTATGCCCGGGCTCTGGGAGAAGAACTGTTGAGTTTTCACGAGACAATTAAGCGCTGCAAAAACTGCGGAGCCTTTACCGAATCGGATCCTTGTATAATATGCGCCGATCCTGACCGGGAGCCGTATATCTGCGTTGTGGAACGGGCCCAGGATGTGCCTGTTATCGAAGACTCCCGTGAATTCCAGGGACGCTTCCATGTGCTGGGAGGAGTGATCGCCCCCCTGGACGGGATACATCCGGAAAACCTTTCCATCGCTGAACTCCATGCCAGGGTCCGCCGGGAGGAAATACAGGAAGTAATTCTGGCAATGAATCCCACCGTGGAAGGAGACACCACTGCCCTCTATATCCAAAAAGTACTAAAGGATACGGGGATAACAATCACCCGCCTGGCTTCAGGTCTGCCGGTGGGGGGTGATCTGGAATATACCGACAGGCTTACCCTGTCCCGAAGCTTCCGGGGCCGGGTAAGGATGAATTAAAGTATGGAAAAAATCAAAGCTGGATATATTGAAGGCGCTGTTTCAATAATAATTAACAACCTGTTATTCGGCATAAAAATTTGGGCGGCAATTGTAACCGGATCAATTGCCCTGGCCGCCGATGCCTGGCATACTCTTTCCGATTCATTAAGTTCTGTTGTAGTGATTATTTTCGCTAAATTATCATCAAAGAAGGCGGATAAAAAACATCCCTACGGATACGGGCGTTTTGAACAAATTGCGTCTCTTTTTATTGCCGTTATTTTGGGAATAATCGCCTATGATTTTTTCAGAATTTCGGTAATTCAATTCAACAACAGGGAAAAAGTTGAATATGGTTTGATTGCAATTATAGTAACGGTTGCTTCCATAATTGCAAAGGAATTGCTGGCACAATATGCGTTTTACCTTGCCCGAAAAACAGATAACAGCAGTGTTAAAGCGGACGGCTGGCATCACAGATCGGATGCGTTATCGTCGGTGGTGGTATTGGCAGGTATTTTATTTGCAAGGCAATTCTGGTGGATCGACAGCGTGTTGGGAATAATTATTGCTCTGATGCTGTTTTATGCGACCTGTATGATCATAAAAGAGACAATATCAAAAATACTGGGAGAAGAGGCCGGGAGTGAATTAATAGCAAAGATAACAGATGCTGTCGTTAATATATACGGCGATGATTTAAAAATACACCATTTTCATATTCATAATTATGTTCTCCAGAAAGAATTGACCTTACATATAAGGCTGAATAAGGATTTGACAATAGAAAACGGACATAAGATCGCGACAAATATTGAAAATATCATTAAGGAAAAACATAATATGACTGCCACAATTCACGTTGAACCGATATATTGACATTGGCGCCCGGGATAGAATATTCTTATGTTAAGGGGAAAAAATGATTAATGTAGAAGCAGAAGTCAACAAACACAGAAATTCCAAAGACAGGGGCGAACTCGGCAAGCTGATTCAGGAG
>JAIRRF010000113.1 GCA_031256115.1 Treponema sp. | reverse complement strand
GCCCTCATCTCCGACATCGTGGACGAGGAGTTTAATAAGATTAGTTTTTTGCTTGTCAATTCTAATAAAGACCATAATGCAGTCTTAACTCGCAATCTACAAAACGGACGCTATACATTAAGTTATGGAGGAGCATATACAAACAATGAAACTAGAACTATTACTGCCAATTCGCTCCAAGCACTATTACAGGAAATGCGAAACGGAAAATACAAGTCTGATTTTGACGCGACAGGTATTCGTGCCGTCGAAGCCCAAGCCGCACTGATACCGGCGGTGGTATTAGAGAAAGCGAAGACTATTAGTCTTCTGACATCCACGAAAGGCATTTTATCAGATTTTTATATTAGTACGACACGCTTCAATTATGAAAAGCTGATGGAAACATATATCATATACCTTGGGATGGCTTGGGAAGGCATTGAGTTTAAATACATATATGAATCTATGAGTAACACTTTGGTTTCTCTCAATGATGACCTTGCTCTAAAATTAAGACTCGACATAATGAAGTCAATAATGTGAGGTTACACGAGGTTTCCTTGCAGACACGGCGAACATGAATTTGAAGACCTGTATCTATCTATGAGAAACACCTTGTCTTCCCTCCACCCCGGCCTTGCTGATAAGGTCATGCAGGATGCGCGGTAGCCCAGCAGCAGAAGCTGGGGGAGATGAGGTAGAGGATCAATTAACAGGGAACAGGGAACATGTAACGATGAACCTCAATTCACCGCTGAACCAACTACACAATTTGCACTTAGAGTTGTGGCGGTGGGGCTTAAGTTCCCTGATCAGTCCATTTTGGCATGCGTAGACAAGTGTGACGCCGAGAAGCGTCCGTATGGATGAGCCATGACCAGCATGGACTGAGCGGGGAACTTAAGCCCACCAGCATTATTTATATGACTTATTTGTATGACTGGCTCAGCGGTAAATTGTGGTTCTCATGCACCAATGTATAAAATTCTTTTTCGTCCAGGCTTTCTTTTTCCAAAAGGGACAAGGCTACTTTTTCCAGGAGCTCTTTTTTTTGCAGCAGCAATCCGGTAACTAATTCGTATTGTTCTTCCACTATGTGAGCAATTTCGTCGTCAATATACTGCTGGGTTGCTTCGGAATATTCACGCTGGAATATGGGATCATGCCGCTCGGATCCGGGCATTCCTCCCCGGCTGGTTAAAGCAACGTGACGAAAGCGTTTGCTCATACCATAATCGGTTATTATCTTCCGGGCTATGTCGGTGGCCTTAACCAGATCGTTGGCGGCGCCGGTGGAGTATTCTCCGGAAATCATTTCTTCCGCAATACGGCCCCCCAGAAGTATATTTATTTTTCCCAGCAGATCCGACTGGGTAACCGTATAACGGTCTTCCAGCGGAAGCTGCATGGTATAGCCCAGGGCAAAACCCCTGGGAATGATGGAAATCTTTTGAACCGGATCGGCGCCGGGAGTAAAAGCCGCTGTCAGGGCATGTCCGGCCTCATGGTAGGCGGTAAGTTTTCGCTCCTCCGGTTTAAGCACCCTGGTTTTTTTCTGAAGCCCCGCCACAGTTTTTTCGATGGCTTCGTCAAAATCCCTCTGATGAACTATTTTTCTGCCGGCCCGTACTGCCAGAAGGGCCGCTTCATTTACAATGTTTGCCAAGTCGGCGCCGGAAAAACCGGAAGTAATCCGGGCTACCGTTTCGAGTTCTGTCCCCGGCGCAAGTTTTACTCCCCTGGAATGAATTTTAAGTATTTCTTCCCTGCCTTTCATGTCCGGCCGGTCAACCAATACCTGACGGTCAAAACGACCGGGTCTGAGCAAAGCCGGATCCAGCACGTCGGGCCTGTTGGTGGCGGCCAGGATGATAAGACCGCTGGTTCCGTCAAAGCCGTCCATCTCCACAAGAAGCTGGTTAAGGGTCTGTTCCCGTTCATCATTGCCCCCGGCAATATTATTGATCCTGCTTTTGCCGATGGCATCCAATTCGTCGATAAAGATAATGCAGGGGGCCTTGTCCCGGGCCTGTTTAAAAAGATCCCTTACCCTGGCGGCGCCGACACCGACAAACATTTCAACAAAATCAGCGCCGCTCATTCTAAAGAAAGAAACTCCAGCTTCTCCCGCCACTGCCCGTGCTAAAAGCGTTTTACCCGTACCGGGGGGGCCTACCAGCAGCACCCCCTTGGGGATCTTGCCGCCTATTTCGGTATATTTGGCGGGGCTTTTCAGGAAGTCTACAACTTCCACCAATTCATCTTTCGCTTCATCCACACCGGCCACATCCTTAAAACGGGTAGGAATATCCCCTTCCGCCACAATAACCGCTTTGTTTTGACCCACCGAAAGTACATTCCCCCCCAGACCGGAACGTTTCATCAAGTAACGCCAGATAAGGATAAAAATCCCTATTGGAAGAACATAGCTTAAGATAAGGTTTATAATCATCCCGCCCCGGTGGGAAACCGCATAGTAAGAAATCTTTTTCTCATCCATCAGCCTAATAAAATCCGGATCGCTTAACGGCACGGTCCGGTAAGTCTTTTCGGACCGGGGTTCTGTCCGGGTACGCGAAAAAAACGGCAATACAACGGTATCTTCATCGTTATTTTTTTCGTTAAGAAAACCGATAAAAGCCGATTCGCTGATTTCCACTCTTTTTATCTCACCGGAAGCGATCTTGTTTTTAAAATCGGAAAAATCAATAACCGTAGTTGAACGGCTGGTCAAATAATAATTAAAAGCGCTCATCAGCACGATAAAAATAAAGAGGTATATAAGGGGAAACTTCCAGCTTCCCGGACGTTTTGGCCCCTGATTTTTTTTGGGGAGCTGAAAATTTTTTTTATCTTCTTTGTTGTCAGGAAACCCAAAAGGGGAATTCATGCCAGGCTCCGGGTGCCGGCTGAAGTTCCAACAGGGTCAATACCAGAACGAGAAAAAAAATTCAAGCAGACTTTACTCCGACAATTTCTTCTATCCGCGTTATTATGTCCGCCGTATACTTTTTAATATCCTTAATTTCATCTTTATTAACCCTAAAGCCGATAGCTCCCGGGTGGCCGCCGCCGTTTTTAATTTTTAACTCTGTCAATACGGTTCGAAGATCCGCATGAAGGTAATTTGCACTGCGACGCAGACGGAATTGAACAAAACCGGAAAGGGAGGGATCGTCATAATAAACAACCAGACCAAGTTTATTGCATGTTTCCGCCAGGGTATCCGCCGCCGACTTTGAAACATTTACAATTAGCTCGGTACCGAAATTATTAAAAAGCTCCGCCGATTTTTCCTCGTCAATACAAATATAATGAATTGATTTTTCCGTGTTCTTAAGCTCCATGATCCCTTCGAAACAATGTCTTTCCCGGACAGAAAAATTCTGAATTACATCAAAAACCGCTTCCATGGAAGAAAGGTTTTTACCGTCCTTGTCGGCCTTGTCTCCCAGGAGTTCGTTAAAGATTTCCGTAAATACCCGGTAATAAAACTTTTCCCCCCTGTTTTTCAGGTATTTACCCATTTGGGAGTCCCCGATAATACCCGTTAATATCGCCAAAGAAAGATTCCGGGTAAAAAATTCAATACCTTTGAATTTTTCCTTTTGGTTTGACATTTTCAACAGTAAATAACCGATAAGCTCGCAGGTACTGGAAGCTTCGCTGACCAGGCAGCAGCCTTCATCTCCGGCATAGCTGGCGTCCCCTTTTACATGGTGATCGATTTCTACTTTAACGACATCCTTGTCCGTTAATAATGCGGAAATTTCATCGTTTACTGCTATCATTTCCGGTTTAGGGGTATCCAAAATTATTACGGTACAAAAAGATCTGGCATTGGGTAGCTTTCCATAAGCTATTTTAACGCCGTTGTACCTGCAGATTGCCAGAAGATAACTGTAATGAGCCGAAACCGGACTATCCATAAAAATAGTAACTTCCTTATGAAATTTGGAGACAAGCAGGGCGCATGCCACAAGTGAAGCAATACAATCTGTGTCCGGGTCTTTGTGGGCCAGAAGAAGAAAATGGTCACGTTTTTGAATTACATCCATAATTCGGTCTGCAATGCGGTTTTTTTCCGCGATTGTGGCAATTTTGGTTTTAATTTTATTTTTCATATAATCGACCCCTGTACAATAAATAATACTATAAAAATAGCTTCCCGGCAATAGGGGATTCAGGATTAAAACGGCCTCCAAAGACTGTTACTCGCTGTCAGCTTTAATATGCCTTTGGAACATGCCAATATCTCCGGACGGGAAGGCAGAAGGAAAGTAACTTCTTCATCTTTTTCCAGGAATAATGCCTGTGAAAACGGAGAAGGTCCCAGCCAGGGGCCGTCAAACGGGATTATTATTTGTACTTTGGTCCTTTTTTCCGTTTTAACCAGGGTTTTTCTAAATCCGCTTTTGACGGTGCTTTCCGCAATACCTTTCCAGTCCGCCAGCCAGAGATCCGTCCTTAGTTCCGGCGG
>JAIRRF010000099.1 GCA_031256115.1 Treponema sp. | reverse complement strand
GCATCGGCATTACCTTGAGCAATAATGGCCTCGGCTTCCCGCCGGGCCGCTTCAATTATGCCTTTTGCTTCCGCTTCCGCATCGGTCTTGAGCTTTGCCGCACCAGTTTGAGCGGACTCAATACCTTCTTTTTTTATTTTGTCAATAAGTTCTTGAAGTTGTATGTCCATAGATTCCTCTTTAAGTAATCAAGATACGCTTTCCAAGAAAAGTGTATCATATACATAAAAATATTACAAGTCTTTATTTAAAAGAAAAAGCAAAAATCGATTGTTCATGGTAAAATTTCCCCGGACCAAAGATTGCACAGGGAAAATCATTCTGGTTCGGCGAATCGGGATAATGCTGGGTTTCCAGACAAAAACCGGTGTTTTTCCGATAAACGGAACCTGTTTTTCCGGCTTTTCCGTCCAAAAAATTCCCCGAATAGAATTGAACTCCGGGTTGGGAAGTACTGAGTTTAAAATTCCGACCGCTTTTTGGGTACCAAACTTCCGCACAGGGTCTTAAAACCGGTTTATTTTCCGGTGACTCTACCCCGGAAGAATCACCGGATTCTCCGTTTACAACAAAACAGTGATCGTAACCTTTTCCAATTGCTTCCGTATCGCCCCCGCAGGCCGCTCCATAGTCCCGGCCTATGGGTTTAGCCATGGTAAAATCAAAGGGGGTTCCCTTTACAGGGATAAGTTTTCCTGTTGGGATAAGATCGGAGCCGGTTTCCACATAGGAGGATGCATGGAGAAGCAATTCATGACAAAAAATGTCCCCGTTACCCTCCCCGGCCAGATTAAAATATGCGTGGTTGGTCAAATTTACAGGACAAGGCGCATCCACCCATACCCGGTAGTCCGCAAGGATTTCGTTGTTAAAGGATAGGCCGTAGGTAACTGCAGCCCGAAGCGAGCCCGGATAACCTTCTTCGCCATCGGGACTGTCCAGTTCAAAACGGACAAAAACTCCCCCGGAATCCGAATAGGGAAAAGCTTTCCAGAGTTTTTTGTCAAAACCCAGCCTTCCCCCGTGAAGAGAATTAGCGCCGTCATTTTGATACAACTGATACTGTTTTCCCTCCAGTGAAAAGGTTCCGTTTCCCACACGGTTGGCAAAACGGCCTATGGTAGAACCAAAGAAAGCAGGATTGTGGAAGTACCCTTCCAGGGATGAAAAACCCAGAAGCACATCGCCCCGCCCGGTTTTGCCCGGCATAAAAAGGGAAGTCCATGCGGCGCCAAAACTGGAAAGAGAAAAACATAGTTCCCCTGCTTCCAAAGTAAAGAGCTCCGCTTCCCGTCCATCGGAAAGAACACCAAAGGTTTTTTTGGAAATTGTCATGGTAACCTCTGCTTTGTGCGGCTGAATTTATAATAGCTCATTTAGTTTCCTGTGTAAAGTTTTTCTGCCGATCCCCAAAACTTCAGCTGTTTTGCTCTTGTTACCCTTCAGGAAGCTCATGGTATCCTTAATTATGATCTGTTCCGATTCATCCATAGTTGTTCCCAGGGGGATGCGGATCCACTCTTTATCGCTTCTGGTTCTGATACTGGGAGGCAAATCCGCTTCGGTAATGATGTTTCCCTTTGCCATGACCACGGCGCTTTCTATGCAATTCCGGAGTTCCCTCACATTTCCGGGCCACTCATAACCATACAAAACCGCCCGGGTTTTTTCTTCAAAACCATCAATGTGTTTGCCGTTTTCCCTGGAAAACTCCCGGAGGAAAACATTTATTAGGAGTGGAAGGTCGTCTTTTCTTTCCCGTAAAGGGGGCACTTGAATATTTATTACGTTAAGGCGGAAGTAAAGATCCTCCCTGAAAGCGCCTTTTTCAGTTTCTGCCTTAAGATCTTTATTGGTGGCGGCAATTATCCGTACATCCGTCTCAATGGTCTCTTCCCCCCCTACCCGTTCAAATTTCCTTTCCTGTAAAACCCGCAGTAATTTTATCTGGATATTTTGATCAATCTCTCCAACTTCATCAAGGAAGAGAGTTCCTTCATGGGCCAGTTCAAAACGGCCCCGGCGGCGGGATACAGCTCCTGTAAATGCTCCCTTTTCATGGCCGAAAAGTTCGCTTTCGATAAGTGATTCAGGGATGGCGGCACAATGAATTTTAACAAAAGGTTTCCCTTTCCGGGGGGATAGTTCATGGAGAGCGTCAGCCGCCAGCTCTTTCCCAACCCCGGATTCACCGGTAATAAGGATCGATGCCTTGGATGGAGCGGCCCGGCTTATGGTGTCGAATACATGCTGCATGGCTGCACTGGAACCAATCATGGTTTTAAACAGGTTGTTTCTTGCCAGTTCGTCCAGTAAATTTTTATGTTTTAGAGAAAGTTCATGATTTGCAAGGGCTCTTTTTACCAACATGGAAAGGTGATCCAGGTTGACTGGCTTTGTAAGAAAATCATAAGCGCCGTTCCTCATGGCTTTCACGGCGTTTTCTATTGTTCCGTGACCGGTAAGAATAATCACGGGAAGACCGGGAGCTTCAGCGCCTAGTTTTCCCTGTAATTCATCGCCGCTCATACCTGGCATCCTAAGATCAGTAATAACAAGGTCGATATCCCCTTTTTCAAAACGCCGCCATCCTTCGACGCCGTCATGAGCGGTAACCACCTCATAGCCGTCCATTTCCAAAGATGCAGCCAGACCTTCCCGAATGTTCTTTTCATCGTCTACGATTAAAAGCCGAAACTTCATACAAGCTCCTAAATGTGCTGCTCCAGTATGAGCTACTCTTGTAAAGGCTGCACCTGAACGGCAAAACGTTCATCATCTTCTCCGGAAGAAAGAAAGCGATGTTCTCTTTGCGGTAAAGGAAGGGAAATAGTAAAACAGCTTCCTTCTCCTTCCTTGGAAGCAATGTTCATATCTCCCCTGTGTTCCCTGATTATTTTCAATACCAGGGTTAAGCCTAGTCCGGTACCGGTTTCTTTGGTAGTAAAATAGGGTTCAAATATTTTTGCCAGGTTTCGCTCGGGTATTCCCGCTCCGGTATCAATTATACTAATCAACGCTTCGTTTTCCTTCCTTTCTGTCCTGATAGTTAGGGTTCCACCCTTTTCCATTGCCGCCATGGCATTTTGAATCAGATTAAGCAGAGCCTGCTTCATTACCTGTTCATCAAAATCCAGGATTGGCAGATTTTCATCCAACTCCAGCACGGTATTTACCTGGGCTTTTTCCAATTCATATTTGGTAAAATTCAACAGATTCCGGATAAAGGTATTAAAGTTCGCTTTCTTTATATTCAACGTCATGGGGCGGACGGCGAAAAGGAAATCCACTACAATGTGGTTAAGCCGTTCAATCTCTTCGTTGATTACTTCCATATATCGGTGGAACATGGCAAAATAAGCAACCGGCCCCTTTTCCCCGCTGCTAAAGTTTGGATCCGGCCTATCTTCCGGATGAGACAGAAAATAAAGCTCTTCATTCTTGGCAAAAGCCTTTTGCAAAAGCTGGCTATGTATGGAAATGGAACCCAGGGGATTTTTAATCTCATGGGCAACCCCCGCCGCCAGGGTAGTCAGGCTGGCCAGGTTTTCAACCTGCCGCAGTCTTGCATCCTTTCGGCGTTTCTCGGTTATATCATGCACATGAATAAGGGATCCGGTTATTTGAAAATCCTTAACCAGAGGAAAGATACTAATTGATAATAACCGGGAGATTCCTTTATTTTCGGCTTCAAATTCTTTGCCATCCGCCCGGTCGCCGGAAAGCAGTACCTCTTTAATAAAAGCGGCGATATCCCTGTTAAGAACACGGGCCCAAACATGGACAGGGTCCTCTCCCCATGAGGAAAGAGGTAAAAGACGCTCAGAAAATTTATTGGCAATAATTAGATCGTGATCCGAATCACAGACAAGGATCCCTTCTGTAAGGGAATCCAGAACCGTTTCCAGACGGTCGATATCATTAGCCATGGAAAGAAAAAGGTCATGAAATTGTACGGAACTAAGTTTGCAGTTTTTCTGCATAGCTCGTTTTATTATCTGCCTCATGTGTACGCCGTTCCCTGGCTCATATAATCCCTTTTTTTAATTCTTCAAAGAGCCTTTCCAATACCATGGGCGGACTTATGTTATAAGAATCGTTTTCTGTCCTGGAACGATTTAATTTCTTCATCCAGCGATCTGCCAGGATTATTTTTTCAATGCCGTCATAATTGGCACCGCTAACCGGCATGCCTGCTTGGAGCCAGGCGGAAACAAGTCCTGTGCATTGCTGCAAAAATTTTGTAAAAAGACCGGGAATTTCAAAATGTTCCGCCATATCAAGTATCTTTCCAAGAGCATCTTTACTGTTTACCTCAGAGCGGCCCACTCCTCCGGCTTCCGCAATGAGAGCCGAAAATTTACCAAAATCTGCCAGAAGATCAGGAATTTTATTTCCTCTCCCGTGAAGTTCCCGAATCACTTTTGCTGCAACAGAGGAGAATAAATATGCCCCTAGCGCATAAAGGGTTTCATTTTTTACCGGGAGGAACGAAGTAAAATATGATTCCAGGCTCTGTTTTTTTCCGGAACTTTCACGAAAGATCCTGTTTAACACATCGGTTTCCGCTTCCGGACTCCGTTTGATAAAGCGATACTCCCTTAACCGGGAAAGCACTGTGGGAAGAAGGCTATTGGGCCGGGAACTGGTTAATATGAGGGTAAGACTTTCCGGAGGCTCTTCCAGAATTTTTAGAAGGGAATTCTTTGCCCCCTCCAGCATATTTTCCGCATTCTCGATTATAACGCACTTTTGTCTACCCAATGGAACCAGATGGCTCCAATATGCGGCCCTGCGTATTTGGGCAATTGAGATTAATTCTCCTAATCCTACAGTTTCAAGTTTTGCCGCCTTTTTAGAAATGCTTTCGCATTTTTTCGCCAAACGGCTGCCTTCTTTACCGCTGCTTTCCACTTCTTCCAGTTCATCTTCCAAAATAATAATCTGGGTCTTTAACTTTCCCAGTTTAGGATCGTCCTCCCAAAGAATATCGTTAAACCGGGCCAGGAGTTTACGAACCGAACGGAAAAAAAGTATTTTGGTACCGGAATTTTCCGGATTTCGGAGAAAGGCCCCGGAAGAAGCGGCTATCTCTACAAAAAAGCACCGTTTTCCCAGAAGCAGCATGTCAGGGGAAAACAGATTCCGGTGCCTTATACAGGAGGGGCAATTGCAATTCCACCGGCACTGCCTGGATTCTTCTTCGCAGCAAAGCGCCCGGGCCAGTTCCAATGCTGTTGTTCCTTTGCCGGAATATTCAGGACCGGAAAAAAGAATTGAGGGAGCCAGGGTTCCGGAAATAATATCTGTTTTAAGTTGGTTAACTACTTTTTCCTGGTGAAGGATATTTTCAAACATGGAACCTCGCTAACAATGGAAGGAGGATTCGGGTCAGAAAACTCTGCTCCAAAAGCGGAGCGGAATCGAAAAAGGGCTGTATCTTTAAAAGAAAAACAGAAAGCGCAATTAGGGCAAAGCCTTCCGACAGACCAAGGAAGAGTCCCAGAATTTTATCGAAGGTTTTTAAATTTAAACCTTTTATTATATCTTTTAGGAAGTATTCTATAATTTTCCCGGCAATAAAAACAATAATAAAAATTCCGGAAAAAGCAAAAATCTCCGGAACCAAGACAAATAAAAACAGAGATGATATATCAAGGGATCGAATAAAATCTGCTCCGTTCTTATAA
>JAIRRF010000233.1 GCA_031256115.1 Treponema sp. | reverse complement strand
GTTCATGTGGTGGTACCGGGTGGCTTGAGATACTTGGCAGCGGGATGGTTGATCCCAATGTCTACGGCTTTGTGGGCATCGATCCCGAGGAGTACAACGGCTTTGCCTTTGGTATGGGAGTCGAGCGCATAGCCTGCCTCAAGTACAACATCCCCGGCATGAGAACTTGTTTTTGAATAAAAATGCTTAATATCACGACCAACCATAAAAGAAATAAGCTCCTGTTCGTTTGTTTCCGAAATATTCTTTGTCGTGATATATTGACCGTCCCGTAAAACAACAACTCTGTCTGCAACCGTAAACAATTCGTTTAACCTGTGGGATATGTAAACCACGGAAAGTTCCTTTCCTGAAACCATTTCACGTACAAGTTTTAGGAGTTTTTCGGTATCTTCGGTTCCCAGGGCTGCCGTGGGCTCATCCATTACGAGAATTTTTGCATCGCAGGAAATAGCTTTGGCAATTTCTACAAGCTGTTTTTCTGCGGTATTAAGGCTGCTCATCAACGCTCCAGGATCGATGAAAATGTTCATACGCCTGAATACTTCATTGCTTTTTTCAGCCATATCTTTCCAGTCCACCCATCCAAACTTGTTATGCGGCAGTCTGCCGATAAAAATGTTTTCCGCAGCGGAAAGATCATTTAAATAGGTAAGCTCCTGGTGGATGACCGAAAGTCCTTTTTTTAGAGCGTCCGCAGGGTTATGGAATTTGGTTTTCTCCCCGAATAATTCTATTTCTCCGTTGTCGGGCTGATAAATCCCTGTCATAACTTTTATGAGTGTGGATTTTCCGGCGCCGTTTTCGCCAAGCAGGGCGACAACTTCACCTTTTTTTACATCGATGCTTACCTTGTTTAAAGCCAATACACCGGGAAATGATTTTGTAATTTGATCCATTTTGAGTATATACTCAGTCATTTCGTGCATCCGATTTTATGAGGGAGTGTTGGAATTTCCTTAATCAAAATGGGTCTTTGGAAATTCCATTGCTCCCTCATGGGAATATCCCTATCTTGGATAGATTTGGTTCACATTGTCTATGGTTACGGTGAAGTGTTCCACATAGGTGAACATTGGGAAAGACTCTTTTTTCAGCATTAGCTCAACTGTGGGCATGGCATACTTGCCGTAATTTTCAGGAGCATAAGATACACTGCCCCTCCAGGCATTCTTTCCGTGAAGATACAGGTTGTCCAGCGCCGAGGTATCGCAGCCCTGGGAGATAATTAGGATATGATCCTGCCGGTTTGCAATTTCGGCGGCAGCGAGGGCTCCCTGGGCGCATTGATCGTTAACTGCGCCGACAAGAATTCTTCTTGCACCGGGATTAGCCGAAAGGAATGACGTAAACGCTTCCTGTGAGGGCAGTACATCTCCCCTGCCGTCAAGAATAACTATTTTGTTGTCCGGCAGGCCGGGGTAAAGCGTTTTAACACCGGCGATAATGCCGTCTTGTCTTTCAATGATAAGTTCGCCGCCATCGGGACGGGAAATAATTACCAGGCTGTCGATATCGGCGCCGAATTCCTTCATGCCGATTTCTGCGAGAGTTACTCCTCCGACTTCTCCGGCCTTAAAGTTATTTGCTCCAAAATACGGAGCTCCGGGCAGGGGTATGTCTATCGCAATGGTGGGTATGCCCGCTGCATTCATAATATTCATAATAGCTTCGCCAACGGTGGAATCCGGGTTAAATTCCACAAAGAGATCCACACCAAGAGAAACAACATTATTGGCATTGGCAATCGATACTGTACCGTCCAGCTTGTTGTCCATAGTAACAATTTTCCAGCCCCGTTTGGCGCATTCCTCTTCGAATCCCCTGCGTACAGACTGGCAGAATTCAAATGTGTCTGACAGGTTTGCAAAAGCGATCGTAATTTCGCCGTCTGCTTTTTTTTGACTCTGCCTTCCGCATGCTCCCAGAGAAATGAGCAGTACCGCCGTTAAAACCGCAAATAATGTCCTTTTCATTCTTTTCCTCCAATAATTTTTTGTTGTTCATTGTTATATATATCCGCCCCAATTGTCGATTCGCGAATGATCAATCGCGGCGTAATAACAATCTTTGATTTATCAGTCTTTTTTCCGCTGACAAGCTCTTCGATAATTTCAGCAGCAATATGTCCCATCTCCACCTGGGGCTGCATAACACTGGTAAGGTGCGGTGTAACTGCCGCAGCAAGCAGTGTATTATCATAACCCACAACGGCAAGCTGGTCCGGGATTTTTACTCCCAGTTCCTCCGCTGCGGCCATTACACCCAAGGCAACCATATCGTTCTGGGTAATAACAGCGCTTGGGGCCGCATCTTTTTGTAAAAACTCAAGGGCGCAACTATAACCGAAATTCTTGGTGGCGCTTCCTTCCCAGACAAGTTCCGGATTATACAGAATGCCGCTTTCAACAAGTGCTTCCTTATAGCCTTCAAGCCTTGCCAGGCGTGATTTGCTTTCCAGGTGTCCGCTGACAACACCGATGTGTGTATGCCCTAAACTTAAGAGATGTTTTGTGGCAAGATAAGCGCCTTTTTTATTGTCCGTATCAATCACATTTATTCCCTGGTCTTCGCTTCCAATCACCACAACAGGCATTTTTACCGCATCGATCTCTTTTAAATAATCCAGCTCTTTACGGCCTGAAAACACAATAAGGCCCGACATTTCCATGGAAAGGGCTTTTTTTATTGCAACATTTTCTTCATACTCGCCTCCTCCGGTATCGAACAGTACAACGACAAAGTCGCTTCCTCTGTAGTATGCATTTATACCCTGAACAATGCAGGAAAAAAAATAATTGCTTATGTCGGGGATAATAACACCCACCATTTTGCAGGAATGTTTAAGCTGTTGTTTATTGTGGAAGTCGTAGTTCATTTTTATTGCAACTTTGCGAATTATCTGCCTGGTGTTCCTGCTGATCAGAGGACTATTATCCAGTGCTCGTGAAACAGTTGAAACGGAGTAGCCGGTTTCTTCCGAGATGTCCCTAAGCGCCGTCATAATGCTCCCTTGCTCAGGAATTCAATACAATCGTCAATATAGGCATATATGGTATGTTCACGATTCATAAGAGAATATTGAAATTTGTCCCCGGCTCCGTACAGACCGAAAATATTTTGAACAAACTCAGAAGTTTCCTTAAAGCCGCTGACAGGCCACCAGTAATCATTAAAGTTATTAATGGCAAGCAACGCTCTGGGGGCGATTAGGGAAAATACATGCTTAAAGTCGCCGTGCTTCATTATCCCCGGTATATAGGGTGTTGCGTTTGCCAGAGGCGATAGACGCGGAAGCTCATCTGCCCAGGCGGCAAAAGAAGTAGTACCGCAAAGTACCATCGTCGCTGTAAATCGTTCATCTAGGGCGGATGCCATCCATGTATCCAAACCTCCCTGGCATAACCCGATAATGCCGACACGACCGTCCACATCGGGACGTCTTAACATATACTCCAGTACCCGTATATTATCCCAGGCCCTAAGGGCCATTATGGATGTGCCCGCCATAACACAGAGCGATTCGATGTGGATTTCCGTCTGGTTCCGGCCATCAAAGTTTACGGCGTCGAAATAAAATCCTTCACTGCGTTCGCCAAAACAGACGTGGTCAAACATGATCGTTACATAACCGGCCAGGGCAAGTTTTTTGCAGGCCCAGGAATGTGAATTTTCTCCTTTATGTTGGGGCCAGCCCGGAGAAACAATTACTGCGGGTTTTTTTGCTTTCTTTATGTTTTCCGGCGGATTATAAACCAGAGCCGGTATATAGCTGCCTTCACAAAAGCTGATGTCCACCCGTTCCATCCGGATACCTTCTACCTGCTCCGCATAAATTGTCTCGCTAACAACTGGCGGATTGTCCAATGGGACCCGCATTAGTTCGTCATATACTCTTGAAAAACCGGCCCTAAAACCTTTCCACTCGTCCAGGGATGCAAATTTATGTGTTTGTTTTTCCTTTAAACTCTGAATTGCTCTTTGAAGGGGGATTATTGTCGAATACCGTAAATCGTATGTTTTACTCATTTTTAATCATCCTTTTATATTTTGATTTTTTGCATAAATTTGCATATATAATAATCCTTATTTGTAAATTTTGCAAGCATTATTTATGCAAATTCTAACAATTATTTGAATTTATAGTGTAAATGTCATGAATCAGCTACAATTCCAGGCCCCGGCTTTCCAGGGCTTCCGCTGTTTCCGCGGCGGTCTCTATCATTCGCTCCGTAACCAGGGGGAGGATGGTGATTAAGAGTTTTAATCCTCCGGCGCTTCCCCGGGCTTTGGCGGCCATGCGGGCATTTTCCCAGGTTTCAAAAAACCGCGGCAGAAAACCCAGCATCAGCGTCAGCGCCAGACTTATGCGGCTTTGCCTCCGCCGTAGATCCGGTTTTCTGATCAAGCCCAGGAGCCTGTCGGACTTGTAGAATTTTGCGGTAAATAACCGCAAAATTCTACAATTTATAGGCTCCTTTGGGAGTTTGCAAGGTATAAAATGCTCAAAAGCTGCATTTTTTCGCATTTTTTTGATCAAATTGGGCAAAGCCCGACAAACTCCTAATAAAAAGAATTCGATTTTTGCCAGTGAAGTTTTTAACTCCAACGTAGTGGTTGTGGCAAAGAAAAGGGAGACCGCTGTATAACAAAGAAGGATCCCTGCCGCCAAATAGAGGCCATTTTGTATGGCGGCAAAGTCGATCCGTACCTTATATATAACAAGGTCGGGAGAATGTAAACTTCCGTCTTCAATGCCAAGAGCCCGGATTAGGGCAAATACCAGGAGCATGATCATCAGGGGCCGGGATCCGGCAAGGAGCTCACGCAGGCGCAGACCGGCGAAACAGGCGCAGGCGAGGATCAAAACCGCTGCTCCTGCCATAACGGGAAGCCCTAAGACCGGTGCGACGGAAAGCAGCAGTAAGAGCAGCAGTTTTAATCCCGCCGGGCAGCGGTGAAGGACGGAGTTTCCAGCCCGGTAAGACAAGGGGCTGCGTTTATTCATTTGTGAAAGTTTGAGTATTCCAGGAAAGCCGGGGATCCCGCACTCCGTATTCTGGCTGCAAACGGTTAAGGACATCTTCCGGCTTTCCGTCCTCCTGTATCCGGCCCCGGTGTAGAATAACCAGCCGGTCCGCCAGGGCCAGAACTTTTTCCAGTTCGTGGGTCAGAATTACGAGGCTTGTTCCTTCCTGTTTTAGATTATTGATGATTTCCAACACCTGAACCACTCCGGGATAATCCAGATTGGCAAAGGGTTCGTCCATAATAATGGCACGGCATCCCATTGCCAAAACACCTGCCGTTGCCAGACGGCGTTTTTCACCCCCGGAAAGCCGCCGAGGGGAAAGGTTCCGTTTTTCCTGAAGTCCCATTTTTTCTAGGGCAAATGTAACCCGCTCTTCGATTTCTGTTTTGCTTAAACCCAGATTGGAAGGGCCAAAGGCGGCATCTTCCGCTACGGTTTCCCCCACAAACTGGGCCTCCGCATCCTGGAAAACAAGGCCCAACTGCTGCCGGAAAACAATGTTATTTTTAAGAACCTTTTCCAGGGTTTCGCTACGGAATCTAATCGTTCCGCTGCTTGGTTCCAGAAGCCCCGCCAGGATCCGCATAAGTACCGTTTTTCCCGATCCGTTGGATCCCGCTACCAGAAGACATTCGCCTTCAATTATGTCCAGGTCAACTCCGTCCAGAACAATAAGGCCGCCGGGAAATTCTTTCCGTAATCCCCGGACCTCAAAGAGCAGGTTTTTTTCTGAAACTGAATCATCCATTGGTTACATGTCCCGCCACGGCTTTCCGTAAACGGCCGGCGGCAAGTATGACAATAACAGCCTTAATACCATCCCCAATAAGAAAAGGAAATAACCCGGCGACGAATGCCTTGGGCCAGCTTTCCACAAAACGTTTTAGCCAGATGATGCCGGGAATATACACCGCCATAAAACCCAGCCCGGCGGCCAGAATAATTCGAAAGAGGGGGCTTTTCTTATCCGCCCTGGGACGGCCCGCTATAAGTCCTGCCGTAAGAGCGGCAAAAAAGTAACCCGCAAGAAAACCCCCGGTGGGTCCGGCAAAACGGGCAATGCCCCCGGCTGCTCCGGCAAATACCGGCAAACCCAAGGCTCCGGCGGCAAGGTACAAGGCGGCAGCGGATGAGCCCAGAGCCGGGCCCAATACCAGCCCGGCCAGGACAACAAACAGGTTTTGCAAGACTAAAGGAACCGGAGAAAAGGGCAGGGGGATGGCGATAAAGGTTCCGCCGGCGATAAGGGCCGCAAAAAGAGCGATTAAGGTAATTTTTACTGCGGCTTTTATGGTTGTTTCTCCAGCAGAGCGGCGGCGTTTTGCATATTTTTTATTATTGGTACCGAGAAGGGGCAGCGTTCTTCGCAGCTTCCGCAGGCTGTACAGTCCGAGCCGCGGCGGTTCAATGCCCTGTATTGGTCTGTTATGGCAGGCGGGATATTGTTTTCATCTAATAAAGCGGTATCCAGGTACTTATGCACCCCCGCAATGTTAATCTCCGCCGGACAGGGAAGGCAGTGGCTACAGTAAACACAACTGCCCCTGAAATCACCCTGGAAGCTCTGTAGGATGGCGCTGAAGTCCCGTTCCGTGTCGCTTTTATCCAGGTAGGCTGCCGCATCCAGCACTTCTTCGCGGCTGGCGCAGCCAAGAAGAACGCTTACAACGGCGGGCCGGGTCAGCGCATAGTGGATGCACTGGGCCGTGGTTAAAGGCTGGGCAAAGGGACTATGCTTTGGAGAGAGGAGCTTGCCCGCTCCCAGGGTTTTCATCACCGTAATGGCTACTCCCCGCTGCTCGCAGAGCCGATACAGGGCGGCCCGGTCATTATCCAGCTTTTTTTCATAATCCGTGATTTTATTTTCCAAGTAATCCAGTACATAGGTTTCCGCCGGCATCATGTCAAAGGCGGGGTTTATACTGAACATAAGGAGATCCACCGCACCGGTTTCCACTACGCGCCGGGCGGTACGGGGAACGTGGGAACTGGCGCCGATGGCACGAATTTTGCCCTGCTGTTTCAGATCCTGGGCATAACGAAGAATATCGCTTTCAAAAACATCGGAAAAATCCTTCTCCGTATCAATAAAAAAGAGCATTCCCAGATCGATATAATCGGTTTCAAGACAGCGGAGCAGGTTCTCGAAGTATTTCTTTACCGTAGGCAGGTCCCTGCTTCGGTCATACTGTTCGTTAATATCCGTGGAACAGATATGCCCCTGGATCAAAACCTGATCCCGGCGGCCCTTTAGAGCGTGGCCAATGTTTTTCCGCACCGTTTCCCCGGGCATAAAAATGTCCATTATGTTGAATCCCTGTTCCAGGGAGGCATTGATCACCGATTCAATAGTTTCGTAGGGCTTGTTGTCCAAATGTTCGGCGCCCAAACCGATAATACTGGCGGACATGCCTGTTTTTCCGATAGGCCGGTAATGCATAGGCATAAAATGCTTGATTTACGGGTTCTTGTCAACTGGTTTGACATACAATTAACCACATTAAATCGAACAAAGGGGCATCCGGGTGTTCCTAATTATTCAGAGGTACACGTAGAATAGCTCAGCGGAGCCTGCCCATGAATCATATCGAAGTCCGTATTACATTCAAG
>JAIRRF010000208.1 GCA_031256115.1 Treponema sp. | reverse complement strand
TATTCCGGCCGACAGGGCTTCCTATCCAAATGCCCTCACCAAGATAATCCACCCGTTTACCGTCTATCAGGATCTGTACATCTTTGACATTACTGAATTCTGTAGCGGTTAATACGATTTGGCTGCGCTGCCCAACATAACCTTCAACACCATAGGTGTTAAACAGAAAGTTTTCGCTGAAACTAATATAAGCAGTGCTGCCCCTGACAACAGTATTCAGTATTTTCACATTTTTAGGAATCAGACTGATAAGTCCCAGTTTTTCTTCCGTTACAGAAGGTCCTTTTATTAAGGCTTCCATAACATCAGATAAAGGACTATCACTGGCGGGCAATTCCCGTTTTACCGTAGTCCAAAGAATTGTTCCCGTTGAATCCACCTTTAATAAATAAACCGATCGTGCCACGGTTTTTTCCGGCAGTTCGGCTGTTATGCTGTTTTGACCAACTTGCTCTTGTTCCCCGTCCTGTAAATCTGTTTTAACCGGATCAACGGCGCTAAGGATACCTGGCTGTTCCGGCTCAAAACCGCCTGTTTCCGGAATTTCCCCCAACTGGAGGGTAAGATCCTGAATACGGATTCCAAGATCAGAAGCTTCATCTACGGTTTTTTTGCTGTTTACAAACTTTTCCAGCAGTTTGGTTTCCTCCAGGGTTCCCTTGATCCGTTCCAAATTCAACAGAAAAAGCGTTGTTGTCCCTATAAAGAAAGCCGGCCAAAAGAGCAGCCAACCTCCTCCAATCTTTTTCTTTCTTGTTCCTGGCATCAATATTTTATCATATGTGGCTTCCACCCCTCTCGTCAATGTCCTTCATGGGGTATATACTATTTTCCATGTTTCGGGGCTTTATCCAGAAACTTGAAGGTCTTGGAAGGTACTTTTCATTTCTGGGGGATCTTCTTCGTTGCTCTGTCCGGCCTCCCTTTCGATTTGGTCAGTTTATTACCGAAGTAGAACGACTGGGAGTCAATTCAATAGTGATTATCCTCCTTTCCAGCGGCGCCATGGGGGCTATATTTGCCCTCCAAATGGTGGTAATGATGCAGATGTTCCAGGCGGAAGTCGGAACCGGAGGAGCGGTTGCATTGGCCCTGTCAAGGGAATTAGCCCCGGTCATAACAACCCTAATGTTGATTGCCAAAAACGGTTCTGCCATGGCAGCCGAATTGGGTACCATGAAGGTTACCGAACAGATAGATGCCATGGAATCCATGTCAATAGATGTGGTTCAGTACCTGGTACTGCCCAAGGTGACTGCTTCCATGGTGATTTTTCCGGTTTTAACCCTTCTGGCCAATGTAATCGGTGTTATTGGTTCCTATATCGTTTCAATTTATCTTTATTCCATCGATTCAGCGAGTTATCTGGACTTTATGTTTGAACGGCTAAGTCCCAGAGATGTCGGCGTTGGTTTGGTAAAAGCCCTTGTCATGGGCTTTATATCCGCCACCATATGCTGTTTCCAGGGTCTTAATACCACCCAGGGAGCAAAAGGAGTAGGAGACAGTACAAACCGGGCGGTTGTTTCTGCATCGGTATCCATTTTGGTAGCAGATTATATATTAACCACCATGATGCTCGAGGTAATTCATATATGAATGTCCCGGAGGGTAATACTGCAAATGCCATTATCCGTACAGAAAACCTTTCAAAGGCTTTTGGGGAGAACCATGTTCTCCGGGATGTGTCCGTAACTATTGCGGAAAAATCCCTTTTTGCCGTTATAGGCCAAAGCGGTACCGGAAAAAGCGTTTTTTTTAAAACCCTTATTGGGATGCTAAAACCTGACAGCGGCAGGGTTTGGTTCAAAAATACGGAACTAACTTCCCTGAAAAAAAAGGAAATAACTGCGTTCAGACAACGCTTCGGCTATTCCTTTCAGAATGCCGCTCTTTTTGATTCCATGACGGTGGAAGAAAACTTAAGTTTTCCCCTGATTGAAGTGCTGGGAATGAAAAATCGCAGTAAAATTAAGAAGCAGGTGACAGAACTTCTTGAATGGATAGAGCTTCCCGGTATAGAATTAAAATGGCCGGACGAACTCTCGGGAGGTATGCGTAAACGGGTAGGAGTTGCCCGTGCACTTATCCTTAAGCCGGAGGTGCTTTTTTTTGACGAACCAACTACAGGGCTTGATCCGGTTCTGTCGGAAACGATTAACAATCTGGTAGTACGGGTCAACAAAGAACTGGGAATAACTTGTGTATTGATTACCCATGATATTTCTGCTGCTTTTCGCATTACGGATCGTATTGCCTTTCTTGATCAGGGTTATATGATTGCGGATGGAACACCGGAAGAGCTGGCAAAATCGGAACATCCTCTGGTTAAGGATTTTATTAGAATTGCTATTGGTGGATTAACAAAATGATTATGTCACGATATATCAAAGTAGCTCTTTTCTTTATTGTTCTGGGCGGCTCCGGAATAGTATATATTATTAAATCCTCGGATGGTATTTCGCCTTTAAATTCCAGGATTTATAATGCAATGTTCCAGGATGCCCAGGGTCTTTCTACCCGTTCCAATGTATATTTGGCAGGGGTTGTGGTCGGAAAAATTCAGTCAATTGAACTGGAAAATAATGTTGCCCGGGTAAGCCTGGCCCTTCTTAAAAATGTAGATGTCAGGCAGGATGCTTCCATTTCCCGAAAATCTTCTTCTATCCTGGGAACCTATATTCTAAGCCTTGATCCGGGTACTGAATTAAGCCCCCTATTGCCCCCAGGCGGTATCATACAGACAAATGTTTCCATGGATATGAGCAATCTAATGGGCACGGTTTCAGAGCTGGGAACACAGGTTTCCGGAATCCTTAAAGAATTTCAACAAAACCACATGGCCCTGCTGGCCTATACTCTGGAAGCTGTTAATTCCATTGCATCAAAAATTGATGACCGGATTGATGAAGAGCTGGACTTACTTTCCCGTGTACTGGCTTCGGCAGCGCAAATTATGGAACGGACCGATTATATCCTTGCTGCAAGAGAAGCGGATATTAGTACTTCCATTATTGAAATGCGGCTGGCCATGCAAAATATACGTCTGATTTCTGATGAAATTGCCCAGGGAAGGGGAAATATTGGCCAGGCTATTTATGACGACAGGCTCTACAATGCCCTGGTGTCTACAGTGGAACAAGCTGAAGAAGCAGTAATAAAAGTCCAGACTGTGCT
>JAIRRF010000196.1 GCA_031256115.1 Treponema sp. | reverse complement strand
CCAGCGTCGTTCACACTGTCCTGGGAAAACTGGAAGAACAGGGTCTTGTTAAGGCGGTGATTACCCAAAACATTGATCTTCTTCATTCCAGGGGGGGAAGCAAAAACATAATCGAGATACATGGTTCGCCCCGGATACATTCCTGCCCGGCATGCCGGCGTTCGTCCATGGAATTTGACGAAGCCGCCCGGATTGTGCAAAAGGGGGAATTGCCCCGCTGCGGTAAATGCGGCGCCGTTCTTAAGCCGGAGATCACTTTTTTCGGTGAAAACCTTCCTGTTCATGCTCTGGCCCGGGCGGAAAAAGAAGCAAAAACCGCTGACCTAATGTTAATCCTGGGGACAAGCCTGACGGTATTCCCCGCCGCGGGCCTTCCACAAATAACCCTCCGTCAGGGCGGAAAACTTGTAATTGTTAATGACATGGAAACACCCCTGGACAGTTTTTCGGCGCTCTGTTTCAAAGACCTGGCGGTCGTTTTTGAAGGGATCCTTACATTAATAGGGTGATTTAGCGTAATAAAACTGCCGGACATTGTTTTTATCCACAATACCGGGAGGGACAACTACTTTGGTAACGCTGGGAGTATAATGGAAAGCATCGCTCTTTAAACCCCGGGCAACGTCTGCGGCATACATAATGCCGTCATACATAATCGAAGGGTTATACAGGGCAGAAGCCCTGACCATAGGATTGCCGTCCATGATCATTTTATATACTACTTTGGAGCCGGCGCCGCCCAGAACGATTTTTATGTCGGCCCTGCGGGCTTCTCTTATGGCCTGCATTACGCCGGGGACCATATCGTCTTCCTGACAGAATACGGCTTCGATTCTGGGATAACGGGACAGATAACCCTGCATTACCCGTTGTGCATCCAGGGCTACCCAGTGGCCGAATTCATACTGGTTTCCGCCCAACAGATTTCTTAAGGAGGGGTCCCTGTTCATTTCGGTAAAAAAAGAGCTCATTCTCTGTGTATCAATAGATCCCTGTACTCCGCCTATGGCCACATAGTTGCTGAGTCCTTCGGCCTTCATCGTCCTTGCAAGCCATTGTCCGGCAATACGGCCCATACCAGGATTGTCTCCGGTCACGTTTACATAACCAAAGTACGTATCTGTCAGGCCCTGCTCTACTACGATGCATCTAACACCCTTGGCCTGCAATTGTTTCACCGGCTGGGTCAGAGGTGCGGAATCGAAGGGAAAGAGTACAAGAAAATTCATACCCCAGGAGGCAAGACTGTCAAGGTCCTTAAGCTGCTGAGCCGTATTGGCAGAGAAAATTACCCGGAAATCCAGCCGGTCACCGGCAATTTTTTTAAGGTTATTTACCGTCTCATTGGTCCACCAGCCGACACCGGCTGTCCAGCCTTGTTTTGCCGAAGGCGCCATTATGCCAATTTTGGCTTTTTGTGACTTCTGAGCGAATACCGGGCCGCAAATAATAAATATAACTAAAAAAACGGTTGCGATTTTTTTCATTTTTTTACTCCCCGTTGCTTTATATAGTATACTACAATACTTCAACAAAAAAAAGGCCGGCCCGCGCTTCCAATGAAGCTGGGCCAGCCTCTTTAATTTAGCTAAATAAGTTAGAATGAAGAATCCGGGTTATAGTGCGCATGAACGTTGGTGATGTCAACCATCTCCGAAGGAATAACCACCGTTATAGCCTGGCTGGCAGAGGCAAAGTCGGCGCTCTTATTACCATTTGCTACATCCACCGCATACTGGATACCATCAGCTATCATAGAAGGATGATAAGTCCCGGAGGCCCGTACCAGGGGATCGTTGTTCATAATCATCTGATAAACAGCTTTGGACCCGGCGCCGCCCAGAGCTACCTTTACGTCGGTTCTGTTAGCTTCCCTGATAGCCTGAAGTACGCCAGTAAGAACATCGTCATCCTGGCAGAATACCGCATCGATCCTGGGATATTGCTGAAGGAATGTTTCCATAATCCTAAGACCGTCCTGGGTTGACCAGTTGGCAAACTCATACTTATCCCCGCCAAGGAGGTTCACTAGTGAGGGCTCTTTGTTCATTTCGGCAAAGAAGGCTTCCATGCGCTCTGCATCAATAACTATCGGCATTCCGCCCATGGCAACATAATTTGTGAGGCCTTCGGCTTTCATTGTTTTGGCCAACCACTGTCCGGACATGCGGCCCAAACCGGGGTTGTCGCCGGCAAGGTTGACATAGCCAAAATTGGTGTCCGTAAGACCCCGGTCAACTACTATACAGCGGACGCCTTGGGCTGCATAACCCTTTACCGGTTGGGTAAGGGGAGCTGATTCATGGGGAAGAATTACCAGGTAATTCATACCCCAGGCAGCCAGGCTTTCCACATCGCTTATCTGCTGAGTAGCATTAGCGGAATGGACTACATTGAACTGAATATTGGGATACAAGTTCTTTATCTCTTCAACCTTGTAATCCGCCCACCATCCAACGCCGCCGGTCCAGCCATGGTCCGCAGTGGGAACCGCAATACCGATCTTGATCATCTGGGATCCACCGTCTTTTTTACATCCCGTTACGATCATTGTTCCTGCCAGTAAAACCAGCAGAAGGACAACAGTAATTTTTTTCATCCTTAAAATCCTCCTAAAAATTATTTATTGCTATTGTATTGCAACAATACTGCCACAATTATAACCAAACCCCGGGCTGCCTGCTGGAGGAAGGAAGAAACTCCCCCCAGAATAAGCATATTGTTGATCATCCCCAGCATTATAGCCCCTAACACAGTACCAATAATTGTTCCTTTACCCCCGCTCATGGCTGTTCCGCCTATGACCACCGCCGCAATGGCATCCAGTTCATATCCGGCGCCAACCTGGCTGGGCTGTATGCCATTAATTCTGGAGCCCCAAAGCATGGACGATGCCGCCACGGTAAAGCCGGTAATGGCATAGGGAACAAGTTTAATTAATTGTACATTAATCGCCGAATAACGGGCCACCTGTTCGTTAGCCCCTACGGCGCAAACATAACGTCCAAACCGGGTGTTGTTAAGCAGTAGATGCATAAAAAACGCAAGAACAAAAAATACCCAAACCGGCAGGGAAACTCCCAATATATGGGCGGGACCGAATTTAATAAACTCGGTATTGCTTGATTCTATATTTGCTGCCTTTGAAAAATACAGAATTAACGAACGGAAGATTGCCATGGTTCCCAAGGTGGCAATGAATGGAGCAATGCGTCCCTTGGTTACCATAAAACCGTTTACAAAACCGCAGAAGGTTCCAAAGACCAGGGCAAAAATCAGGGCAATAAATACACCAAAAAGTGAATCATCAGGAAATCTTTTAAGCAGAAAAACCGCCACTCCTCCTACAAAAGCCGTCATGGAACCAACAGAAAGGTCGATACCCCCGGAGATAATAATCAGGGTCATACCCAAAGCTATGATCCCCGTATAGGATACCTGCCGCAGAACCATTAATAAATTAGCGGGTGTAATAAAAATCGGAACACCGTAAAAACCCTGAGCTATCCAGGAGACAAATAAGCCTAAAACAAAAAGCAGAATAAATCCCATTCCAGTAGAATGGTCGCTCCATTTGAACCGGCGGAAACCGGAAAATGATTGGATAATACTCATAATTTTGACCCCTTAATACCCGTGGCATGAAACATGATTTCTTCGTTGTTTATGTGGTTCCCCTCCAGGCACTCGGTTATCCTTCCTTCCCTCATAACATAGACTCTGGTACATAGTCCGATAATCTCTTCCATTTCCGAGGAAATTACAATGCAGGAAATACCGCTGGCTGCCAGTTGATTAATAAACTCATATATTTCCTGTTTGGCGGAAACATCTATGCCCCGGGTAGGTTCGTCCAGGATAAGAATCTCCGGTTTGGTATCCAGCCAACGGGAAAGGTACACCTTTTGCTGGTTGCCCCCGGAAAGATAACGAAGATGCATATAGGGAGATGCGGCGGATATCCTGAAAGATTTTACATACTCATAGGTTTTTGAAAGTTCCGCCGCTTTGTTAATAAAACCCTGCTTAATGTAATTTTTCAGGGAAATAAGGGTAATATTCTGGGGTAGATTAAAACCCTGAACTACTCCTTTGCCCTGGCGGTCCTCACTTAGGTAGGCAATTTTTTGCCTAACCGCATCGGCAGCTTCCTTTGTTGGCACAAGCTTGCCCCCTATCTTAATGGCACCGCCGCTCAGAGGACGCAGTCCCATCACCGTTTCAGCCAGCTCTGTCCGGCCTGCGCCAACCAGACCCGAAAAGCCCAGGATTTCTCCCTTCCGAAGGGAAAAAGAAACATCACTTAAAATGCCGGTAACGGTAATATTTTCCGCTTCCAATACCACATTATCCGATACATTGGAAAGCTTGGGCGGAAAGATCTGCAGAAAGTCCGGACGGCCCACCATCTTGCGGGCCATGTCTTCTTCTTTTACACTGTCGGCATTATCCACACTAATCAACCTTCCATCCCGAAGTACCGTAACTCTGTCGCAGATTTCCTTAACTTCGTTCAATTTATGGGAAACAAAAATAATTGTTGCTCCCTGGGATTTTAGATCCTTCATTATACTAAAGAGGGTTTTTATTTCCCGGCTGGTAAGAGTTGTAGTAGGTTCATCCATAATAAGAATGCGGGCATCGTGAAGCATCAGGGCCTTGGATATTTCCACCATCTGCTTTTCCGCAACACTGAGATCGTTGACCAGTTGGTTTACCTTTACGGGCATTTTAAGCTGCTCAAGCTGTTTAATGGATAGTTCCCGCATTTGCTGTTTGTCCAGTAATCCGGATTTTTTACGGATTTCATTCCCCAAAAAGATATTTTCGAACACCGTTAATGTATTAATAAGGTTGAATTCCTGGGGAACCAAAGCAATCCCCAGAGATTTGGCAGTGATATAGTCGGGAATTGAAACTTCTTTTCCTTCCAGGGCCAACTTTCCCCTGGAAGGCTGGTATATTCCGCTAATGATCTTGATCAGGGTGGACTTACCGGCGCCGTTTTCACCGATAAGCCCCATGATCTCCCCCCGGCGAATGTCCAGGTTTACCTCATCCAGAACCTTAACCCCGGAAAAGAGTTTGGAAATCCCCAGTATGGACAGGATCACTTCCCGTTGAGTTCCGGGGGAAGTTTTTGTTTTTGTTGCAGTTGCTGCAGGGCTCATGATGATTTTAATGCATCATCAAAAGCAATGTTTGAAGGAGAAAAATTTATCTTTCGGACAAATTCGCAGGCTTCTTTAGCACCGAATTCCCGTTCCATTCCCGAATCTTCCCATTCTACCGATAGGGGGCCGGTATAGTTCATAACGTTTAATTCACGGATAATGTCTTCGAAATTGACATTCCCGTGCCCCAGGGAACGGAAGTTCCAGCCCCGCCGGGTATCGCCAAAGGTAATGTGGGAGCCAAGGATCCCCGCCTTGCCGTCCAGGGTAACCGCCGCATCCTTCATATGCACATGGTAAATTTGTTTGGCAAAATCCCTAAGGAATATGTGGGGAGTAACCCCCTGCCAAATCAGGTGAGAAGGATCAAAGTTAAAGCCCAATGTGGGCCGGTATTTAAATTCTTCCAGCAGCCGCTGGGCAGTGTAGTAATCGAAGGCAATTTCCGTGGGATGCACTTCCAGGGCAAACCTGACCCCCTGCTTGTCAAATTCATCAAAAATCGGCGTCCAAAGTTTCACGATCTCTTTAAAAGCATCGTCGATCATCTGATCCGTAGTCTGGGGAAATGAATACCAGAATGCCCAAACCGGAGAACCCATAAAGCCCG
>JAIRRF010000160.1 GCA_031256115.1 Treponema sp. | reverse complement strand
TTAACGAAAAAATAGAGAAATCCCAGCGGGATTATTTTTTAAAGGAAGAACTCAAGGCGATAAAGACCGAATTGGGAATGACCACCGATGCAAAAAGCTCTGAATACCAGCGTTTTAAGGAAAAAATAGAAGCTTTCCAGTTTGAAGGGGAAATTAAGGAAGCGGTGGAGCAAGAGCTGGAAAAATTCGGCCTTATGGAACACAATTCAGGAGAATTTACCGTAACCCGGAATTATCTGGATATTATAATAAGCCTGCCCTGGAATGATCCTCCGCCGGAAAATTTTGACCTGAAAGGAGCCCGGGAAATACTTGAAACAGATCACTACGGCCTTAAGGATGTAAAAAACCGTATTGCCGAATACCTGGCGGTCCGAAAGCTCCGCAACCAAAACGATAAGACACATGCAAAGACAGCCCGGAAAGAAGGGAACTCTGTTCCTGGGCGGAATTTTGATAAATACCCGGTCGGATCAATCATCTGTCTGGCAGGACCCCCGGGGGTAGGAAAGACCAGTGTCGGCCGGTCCATTGCCCGGGCCCTTGGAAAGGAATTTTTCCGTTTTTCCGTTGGGGGCATGCGGGATGAAGCGGAAATTAAGGGCCACCGCCGTACCTATATCGGCGCCATGCCGGGGAAGATTATCCAGGGTCTTAAGATCACCAAAACCAGGGATCCGGTTTTTATGATTGATGAGATTGACAAAATGGGAGCCAGTTACCAGGGGGATCCCGCATCGTCCCTTTTGGAAGTGTTGGATCCGGAACAGAACTACGCTTTCCGGGATCATTACCTGGATCTGCCCTTTGACATTTCCCGGGTTTTCTTTATTGTAACCGCCAATACCTTGGACACAATCCCGCCGCCCCTGTTGGACAGGATGGAGATTATTGAACTGCCCGGTTATATCGATACGGAGAAACTCGAAATTGCCCGGCGTTATCTGGTACCAAAAAGTATAGAAAAAAACGGTCTTAGGAAAAATCAGATTAAATACACCAAGGATAGTCTTATGCATATTGCGAATGGCTATGCCCGGGAAGCCGGGGTCCGTAATTTTGAAAAGAACCTGGACAAAATTCACCGGAAACTGGCCATGCAGATAATAGAAGATGAAGAAGCTGCAAAGAAAGAGAAAGACACGGCTCTTTCTTTTGCCATAGATAAAAAAACCGTGGAAAAACATTTAGGCAAGCCCATTTTCCCCGAAGATGTGGTAAAGAAGGCCGATAAACCCGGTATGTCCCTGGGGCTGGCCTGGACAAGCATGGGAGGGGATACCCTGATAATTGAAGCGGTGGCTTTGCCCGGCAAGGGGGAACTGATTCTAACCGGTAAAATGGGAGAAACCATGAAAGAAAGCGCTACCATCGCCATGACCATAGCCCGCAAAACCGGGATAGAAAAATACGGGGTTGTTTCCGAATGGTTCGAAAATAATCAAATTCATCTCCATATCCCTGAAGGAGCTACTCCCAAGGACGGGCCCTCGGCGGGGATTACTATGGCAACGGCCCTGCTTTCCCTGCTTAGGGGAAGGAACATAGCAGAAAATTTTGCAATGACCGGAGAACTTTCCCTGACCGGTCAGGTTTTACCCATTGGCGGGTTAAAGGAAAAAACCGTCGCAGCCCGCCGGAATCAGGTAAAGAATATCATCATTCCCAAACAGAACCTTCGGGATCTGGACGAAATTCCCGATCATGTCAGGAAGGGAATCAACTTTCACCCGGTAGAACGTTTTGAGGAAGTATTGAATATTGCATTACCTGATTAAGCAGCATATCCATTCTCTTGTCCCAGGCTTCGACAGGTACTTCATCTACTAATTGGCAGTCCATACAAAGACCCAGGGCTGTGTAAATCCGGCCCGCCGAGTCAAGGGATGCAAAAAAGCGGTCGTAGTATCCACGGCCCCTGCCAAGACGGCGGAACTGGCGGTCAAAGGCTAGGCCGGGAGTAATTACCAGGGTGGGAAAGTCTTCCGGTTTTATAACCTGGACGGGATCCTCTGCCGGTATCCGAAGGGGAACCTTTGTGGGGCTATCCGAAAAGTCAGACCCTTGGTCTGTAGAAAAACTTGTTCGGACACCGCTGCTCGGCGGGAGTACACGACAAAATACAAGGAAATCCCCTTCAATCCGGGGAACAAAAAGAGATTTCCCCGATCCGATGATTGTTTCCATGACAGGCCGGGTATCAATTTCATCTTTCATTGAAAAAAAAGCCAAAACTGAACGGAATCCGCCCCAACAGGGAATAAGGGGCAATTGCCGGGCTGCATGGCAGCCTGCCTCATAAAATTGTCCGGAGGAAAGGCTTGCAAGCCGGGTTTTTATGATTTTTCTTAATTCAGCTTTGGTTATTGGCGTAGTACCCAATTAAATGTGCCGGGTTCCGCCTTGCTTCAGGCCGGCTTCATACAGTTTACCACAGGAGAGATACATGGGCAGTTTGGTTCCTCCCAGGATTATGTCCGATTCTTTGGCCAAATCAATCATGTCTGGGCTGGGATTTTTTCCCCGGACAAAGATAATCGCCCGTATATCCAGAAGTTCAGCGGTTCTGATTGTCTGGGGGTTTACCAGGCCGGTCAAGAGCAAAACCCTGTCTTTTACAAAAGCCATGACATCGCTCATCAGATCTGCTCCGCAGGCAGAAAGGATTTCCAGATCGGCATTTTCTTCACCGCAAAAAAAATGTCCTTCCAGCAGAGAAACGGCTTCCTTTACGGTCATATAGTCCTCCAAATTCCGATGTATGCGAGGGGTTAATACCTCGTCCTTCAGGCGGGGTTGTTGATTATCCTAGATTCCCTTGATATATTTCAACCTTTCAACAATAGGAAGATGCTGGGTACAGGTCTTTTCGCATTGGCCGCATTCCGTACATTTTCCCGCATCCTTGGGAACCAGGTTCCATTGCCAGTTAAGCCTGTCTTTTAAATCACTGTTTCCATAATCTTTAAGGAGCTTATGGTTATATGCATCCATATAATAGGGGATTGGAATATCCTGGGGGCAATCATCACAATAGGCGCAGCCGGTACAGAGCCCTTCCAGGGAATCGCCGGCCTTTTCCTTTACTGCCGCCAGTTCCGCTTCTGTCCGGGGCTGGTACTTTTCCATGGCGCTTAAGGCTTCGGCCAGGTCCTGTTCGCCGCGAAAGCCAACCAGGGCAACAGATAAATCCCTGTGATCCCAAAGGAACCTGAGCGCCGCTTCGACGACGCTTTCTCCCGGTCGCATGATAAAACCAAATAATTCCGGATGTCCGGGAATAAGGCCGCCCCCCAGGGGATTCATCGCCACCGCTCCAAGTTTCTTTGCCCGGATTGCGTCAAAAGCCTTTTCCCTGGTTTTAAAGTTTAATGCCGAATAGCCGAACAAAACACCTTCAAAGACCCCTTCCTTTAGGAGGGTTTCAATTTTGTCCTGAATAAGATGGCTGGAAACACAAATATGCCTGATAAGCCCCTCTTCTTTAAGTTTCCGGAAGGTAGTAAGGATTCCTTCTTTTTTCCGGGCATCCCAGTTTTCCAGGGTAATAATACTCCAAATATGGTAAAAGTCGATGGCATCTACATCCAGCCGTTTAAGCTGGGCCTCTATTTCCCTGCGGATTGCATCATTGGTGCTTTTAAAGGTTTTGGTCGCGACATAATAGGGCAGATTTTTCCGGCGCATTTCCGCCAGAGCTTTGCCAAAAACGGTCTCGCTCTTTGTCTCAAAATATCCCGGAGCGGTATCAAAGTAATTTACGCCCCCTTCGGCGGCCTTGATCATGGTCCTAATACATTCATCCGTATTATCAATATTTGCAAACCTCATCCCCCCAAAACCCAGCAGAGAAACTTTTTTTCCCGTTACCCCGTAATCCCGGTATATCATATATACTCCCTTAATTTAGTTTATTGTACAGGGAATTGCATAATTCCTTGTACAATAAACAATTACAATCGGAAATAGTCAATTAATTAAATTAATTGACTATAAGCCTCTTTATTTGATGATATTTCATTTATATCATACAGGTTTTGGCCGGGTTTGCCTATGGATAAATTACAGCCCCACTTCGGCAAAGGGCGGCGAACGTTCCAGTACTTCGGCGATGCACCGGTGTTCAGAGAGAAGGAAACAGGGATCTTTTTCCAATATGCCGAAGGCTTCAGTCCGGGCACGGATCAGAGCGTCCGTGTCCCTGACCGGATCGGCAATTCCCAGCTTTAAATAACCGGATTGTTCAATTCCGGCGATTTGGCCGGGACCCCTGAAAAGAAGATCTTTTTCGGCGATGATAAATCCGTCTCTGTTTTCCAGCATTACCATAAGCCGCCTTCCTTCCCGGCTTCGTTCTTCTTCGCTCAGATTCAGAGGGTTAATGCCGGGCAAAATATCCTGATCCGAATAAATAAGAAAACAGTATGCCTGATCCCGGCCCCGGCCAACCCGGCCCCGGAGCTGGTGCAGGGCGGAGAGGCCGAAACGTTCCGCATGGTGGATTACCATACAGGAAGCATTGGGTACATCCACTCCTACTTCTACTACACTGGTGGCAGCCAGGATACGGATTTCCCCCGCACGGAATGCTTCCATGGTTTTGCGTTTTTCTTCGTCATCCAGTTTTGAATGAATCAGGGCTGTTGAATACTGTGGATATATTTCTTTTGCAAGTTTTTCCGCCATGGATACGGCGTCTTTTAAAATTGAACCGGATGTTTCATTTTCTCCGATAAGCGGAAATACAAAATATGCCTGGCGGCCGGCTTCCAGTTCTTTCTGTACAAAATCGTAGACCTTTTCTGCATTGGATTCCTTTGCCAAATGGGTTTTAACGGGTTTTCGTCCCGGCGGCATATCGGAGATTACTGAAATATCCAAATCGCCGAAAACCGTCAGGGCCAGGGTCCGGGGTATGGGGGTGGCGCTCATCATAAGCAGGTCCGGTATATTTTTTTGCTGCAAAGAGCTTTGTCCTTTGGCTACGATGGCCTGCCGTTGGGTTACGCCAAAACGATGCTGTTCGTCGATAATAACAAGGCTTAGGTTCCGGTAAATCACGTCTTTTGAAAAAAGGGCGTGGGTTCCCAGGACTATGTCAACTTCTCCTGCCGCCAGGTTTTCCAATAGCCGGGAACGGCCTGTGGATTTTAAATTCCCCGTAAGATAGGCAGGCCGAATTCCCAATGGTTCCAGCAGCCGGGCGGCATTGTTTGCATGCTGCCGGGCCAATAGTTCTGTGGGAGCCATAATTGCGGCCTGTCCTCCCTCATCGACTGCCCTAAGGGCGGCAAGAAAAGCAACCAAGGTTTTACCGGAGCCCACATCCCCCTGGAGGAGCCTGGCCAGGGGCCAGGGGCCGCTCATATCGGCGTTGATTTCTCCTATGGCCTTTTCCTGTCCCGGAGTCAGAGAAAAAGGAAGCCGTTCAATAAGGTTTATTTGTAAGGGCGAGAAACCAGGTGAAGATGACGGATACCCTTCCGTACCTTTATTTAATGAATCCTCCTTCTTTCGTTCCAGAGCCCGACGCCCTACCATTATTTCCAGGTAAAAAAGTTCTTCGAAGATTAGGGTGTTTCGGGCTTGTTCCAGAATTTCCATGGATTCGGGAAAATGAACTGCCCTTAGGGCCTCTTTTTTTGGAAGCAGTTTTTCCCGGACCATGATCGATTGGGGGATTTCGTCCTCCAGATTTGAACCGAACTGATCCAGCGCCTGTTGTATTAAGCGCCTGAGCAGATTATGGGTTAATTCTTTTGAAAGGGGATAAACAGGATTCATAAAATCTTTTTGAATACCGGGATTTTCAATCTCAAAGGCCGTAGCCTGTAGTTCTCCGTATTTGTAATAGAACTTTCCCCAGATACGGATCTGCTCTCCGACGGGAAGTTGTTTTTGTAAAAATGGACGGTTAAAACAAACCAGCATTGCCCGGGCGCTTTCGTCCTCCACATGTACCTTCAGTGTTTTCATTCTGCCAAAGCCGAACCACTCATGGGACAGGACTTTTACAACTGTGCATACCGGGCCCTTGTTCCAGTCTTTAAGAAGAATTGTACAGCGGCGATCTTCCCAGTCCCGGGGATAGCGGGTTAAGAGTGACGCAACCGAATTAATTCCCGCATCACCCAGGATCCGCTGTGCCGAGGGGCCCGCCCCCTTAAGGCGGTTCACCGGAAAAGTAATTTCCCGAAGAAACATGTTAAAACGGAAGCTGCATTAGCAGCCTGGAGCCGGATTTTACTATGAACCAGACAAGGGCCGAAAGAAGCAGCAGAATAACAATAGAAAAAATGATTCTAAAGAGATAACTGTTTATCCGGGCCGGGAAAAAGATACGGTTTATC
>JAIRRF010000103.1 GCA_031256115.1 Treponema sp. | reverse complement strand
TACAAAGGTATGTATCAATTCCGGATGTAACCCTTTCTTCCGAGGTTAAAGACATAAAACAGCTTTAGGGAGCAGAAAAGCCGGTGTCAGCTGAAGCTCCCGCTCCAAAGGGAGGCGGCTTACTCCAGGCGGCTCAACAGGCTCAATCTGCGGCGCCGCAAGCTGCTCCGCCGGAACCCAGACCGGCTGTACAGGAAGAAACGCCGAAAGCGGCTCCGGCAGGAGCCGCTCCAACAGGAGCAACGGCAAAGGCCGGCAGCGCATCTGCGGAAGATGCAAAAAAGGCAGGAAAAGAAGCAGGTTCCATACTTAGGGTTGATTCCAAGCGAATTGATGACCTTCTTAATTTGGTATCGGAAACTGTTATTACAAAGGCAACATTTAACCAAATTAACATTATTTTTACAGAAATGTTAAATCAACTCCACGAAATACAAGGTGTTTACCGGGAAAAAATTAAAAGTCTTTTTGACTGCCTGCCAAGTTTTCTTGAAAACATCCAGGATGGCCGGTCTGTAAAGGATGTAAGAAAAGAAATTGGCGAACAATACGGAGATATTTTTTCCCTTTTTGATGGTTTTGAAACAAATTTAAAGGGTAATCTCAGCAAATTCCGTTCCACCAGCCAAAACCTGGGCAGGATTACCGGGGAACTCCAGGAAGGGGTCATGCATATCCGGATGGTACCCATCAGCCAGATCTTCAGCCGTTTCCCCCGCCTAGTCCGGGATCTTTCCAAAGCCCTTAATAAAAAGATCAATCTGGTTATCGAAGGGGAAGAAACTGAACTGGACAAATCGGTTATCGAAGATTTACTGGATCCAATCATGCACTCGGTACGAAATTCCGTAGACCATGGCATTGAATCAGCCGCCGAAAGGAAGGCCGCGGGCAAGAGCGAAGAAGGGATGGTATTGCTAAAGGCTTCCAACGAAGGGAACATGATTATCATTGAGATTGGCGATGATGGGAAAGGTATTGATGTGGAATCCGTTAAGGCAAAAGCTATTGAACGAGGAATTATCAATCCCAACAAGGTATTGTCGGATGTAGAAGCCTTTAATCTTATCTTTGAACCGGGATTTTCTACCGCAAAACAAATTACCAGTATTTCCGGCCGGGGTGTAGGGCTTGACGTGGTGCGAAGATCCATAGAAAAACTTAACGGCACCGTTAATGTTACTTCCGAAAAGGAAAAAGGTACCAAGTTTACCATTAAACTGCCTCTTACCCTGGCTATCATTCAGGGTCTTCTGGTAAGAGTTGGGGAAGAAATCTACTCTATTCCCATTACCAGTGTAATAGAAAGCCTAAGAATAAAGCCGGAGGAAATTAACTTTATCGACAATTATGAAGTTATCAACGTCCGCAACGATGTAATTTCCCTACTGCGGTTAAACCGGCTTTTTGGGATTAAAACAGAGGAAAAAACCGATTATAATTTTATAGTAATCGTGGGTACCGCTGAGAAAAAGATGGGCTTTATGGTTGACAGTCTTATTGGCGAAGAAGATGTGGTTATTAAACCATTAAGGGATCAATTTACCAATTCTCCGGGAATTGCCGGGGCTTCGATTCTGGGGGATGGTTCAGTCTCTCTTATTATTGATGTAAGCCAGTTGCTGGAGCTTGGTCAGCGGAAGGAAATGGAACAGCGCCGGATCCGGGAAGGGATACGGTAGAGGTGTAAAATGGAAACAGTAAAGGATTTGGAACAGGTAAATACCGATATACAGCAGCAAAAGGAACGGGTAGAAAATGTTGATTTTAAGATGATCACTTTTTCTCTGGGAGGCAAGGATTACGGAGTTGACATTATGAATGTCAAGGAAATTGCCAAAGCCGACAAGTTTACCTATGTTCCCAATGCGGCGTCATTTGTCCGGGGGGTTTATAACCTCCGGGGAGACATTATCCCCATTATCGATATGCGTACATTTTTTCGTCTTCCGGTTGAAAAGAAGAAAGAAGATACCGTAGAAAATATGCTCATCCTTATTATCGAAGACAGGGTTTATGGTACCGTTGTTGACAAGATTGACAAGGTCGTGGGAGTTAGTACGGAACATATCCAGCCCCCGCATCCGATATTCGGGGACATTAATATCAAGTTTATCAGCGGGGTAGTGGAAAAACAGGGTGCTCTTTACATTATTTTGGATGTGGTAAGAATATTTTCTGTCAGTAAAGATGATGATGGCAAAAAGCGGATGCCGGAAGGTGATGTGTTCATGGCACCGCCGGTACAGGATGTGGTTATGCCCCCTGCAGCCATTAGTCAAACCGAATCGGATTTGGATTTTATCCGTCAAAGTTTACCGGCATTAAAACGCTTTTTTCCCAGTGCGGTTAACGAAGCATGGATTAGGGAACGTTTTTCGGACTGGAGTCTTGGCAGGAAAGGCCAGGATCTGCAGTTAAAAGATGTTAATGACGCCGATAACTTCCTGTCCCATTTCTATTCTCCGAGCAGCGGCACCTTTTGGCAGGATGATTATGCCGCCGCAGTTAAAGCGGCCATACCCAATATTAGTTCTTCTACAATTAATGTTTGGAATATAGGCTGCGGCAAGGGCTATGAAACTTTTTCTTTTGCCTGTATACTTAAAAGCAAGTTTCCGGGAAGCAGGTTTAAGATTTGGGCCAATGATAATGACATCATGGCTATTTCTCAGGCCCCTAATACGCTGTTTGAACTGGAAGAGGTTCCGGAATACTGCAGAACAAACATGGTACGGGGGCCAAATGGATATACCTTTAATCAGGAGATGAAGGATTCCATTTTATTTGAATACCATGATATACTGAACAGTAATACCCTTCCGGATTTGGATATTATACTGGCAAGGG
>JAIRRF010000086.1 GCA_031256115.1 Treponema sp. | reverse complement strand
CGGGGAAACTTTTACCTCTTTTGCCGGAGTATTGCGAAACGGCCATGCGCCGGCCCGGAGGTTTTATGCAAAAACTGGCCGGTCTTTTGTTTATGCCTGTCCCCCAGGTCCCGTTGGTTTCAATATTCTCATCGGTGTTATATTCATTAATAATGTCCATTGTCATCTTTACCAATTTCGAAAAAACCCAAACCACAGAAATTTTGTTTTTTGGTCTTTTTGTACTATCTTTTGTATTTGAAACATTCAGAATCATGGTACCCCTTCAGGGGATATTTGAAGTATCCCCTGTATTGCTTATTGCCGGGACCAGAATGTTGATTTTTGGCCGTTTGTTCGGCACCTTGGCCCTTTTTACATCCAGTATTTATGCCGCAGGGTTTAATATGCAAAAGCAAGGCAGAGTAATTACCGCCATAATCATTGGCATCCTTGTAGTTTCCTTCAGGCTGCCGGTTGACGGATTTTCCTGGGATACAAGTTTTACCATGTTGTTTGCCTATTCAACCATGCTGCGCTTTACCGAGAATATCCTTGCGGTGATTACAGGGATGAGCTTTTTAGCTGCCTCTTTTTCAAAAGGAATCGGAGATTACAGGCTGATAGCTTTGGGCGCATTACTTGTTTTTATGGGCCGTAGTATGTTATCCGGCGCCGAAACCTGGATTGTTCCTTTTCCGGCTTTGGTAATACTTGCCATTGGAACCTGGTTTATAACAGCCCGGCTTCACAAGGTATATCTATGGCTGTAATGACAATAATTTAATATCCGGTAAACTTGCGCCGATACCCTGCAGATCACCGCACATTCCGGATAGGTTCCTGACAAATCTTTCTACCTGCTTTTCCCTCCTTGCCCATGATTTTTCCATTATTCTCTTTTCTGTCTCGATGTCATTGTTCATTTCTACATATGCTTCCAAAATAGATTCAACTCTTTGTTTAAACTGCGTTCCGGTCAAATAGTTAAACACCATTTCTGCCTTGTCATCCTTTCCTGAATTGGCAATCCTGATTGCGGCGGCGTTTTTTAAATTTTCCCTTAATACAGTGGAAAGTCCCAATGCAAATTTTAATTCAGTAATCCATACTCCGTTTTCAATTCCGAAATTTTTAATTTCCGGGGGAATGACTTCAGAAGCAATAACAGCCAGCTCAGCGTTGGCATTTCTCTGATCGTCTTTTAGTTTTTGTATCCAGGCTGACTGCCAATTCTTTGTTCTTTTGGTTTCCCATAGAATATTTCCGGCAGCTTTTCCTGAAGCGAGTTTAACGATTTGCAGTATATCCCCTCCCTTTTTACCGGGAGCGATTGGTATAATTTCATCATTCGGGAAATAATCTTTCAGTAATTCTTCCAGTTCCAGTTCAAGGATTTCTCCCTGTAATTTCATTGAACCCTGTTCTGCCTTTCTCTGCCCTTCTTTCATTTGTTTATTAAGGTCGTCAATGATTTTTTCTTTTTCCTTTATTTTTAATTCATATTCTTCATTAATCTTTTCCTGTGCAACTGCATAGGCTTTTTTATATTCTCTTGTTAACTTTTCCTGATATTCAATTTCCAGATCATGTTTTTGTTCTTCCAGCAGTCTTTCTTTTTTTATTAATTGAGTTTCTTTTTTCCTGTAAACATCCAGTTTTTTATATGCTTCTTCTATTTCTTCCTGCTTTTCATTAAGTTCCGCATTTAATTCCCTTTTCGCTTTTTCATTTGCAGTTTCCCGCATTTTTATTGATTCTTCTTCCAGAAGTTTTTCGAAATGTTTTTCATATCTTTGTGATATTTTTTTCTCCAGTTCTTCTCTTTGGCTTTCCAATGCCGCAGTTTTATCGGCCTTTATAATTTCTATTTCCTTCTGAAAATTATCCCTTAATTCGTTTTCAATTTGAGCGGTAATTGCATCAGTCAATTTGAATTCCTTATGACAAAACGGACATATGATATTGTTGGTTTTTTCCATAGGACACTCCCTCCTGTATGTTTTTTTCATACTATATAAAGTCTTTTTATATGTCAAATTGCCGCCCGTGGCAGTTGCCACTTACGGCGTAACCGCCGGACATTGACATTTCCCGAAAAGACTGTTAATGTAATTTTAAATTACTTGCGGCCGTCGTATAACGGCATTACCCTAGCTTCCCAAGCTCGTGACGCGGGTTCGACTCCCGTCGGCCGCTGCTACAAAAAATTTGTTAAAATTAGCCCAAATTTATGGTTTTTTCCCGGCTGACGCAGTATATTATGTGAATATATGGAAACGGTTGCAAGATTAAATGATTCCGGCATTGCCCTGACCGGAGCTCAACGGCCCGATGAGGCAATTGTCTTGTTTCAAAAAGCCTTGAACATTGAACCGGAAAACCCTTTAATTTGGCTGAATTTAGGCATAGCCCAACAGCATACGGGAGAATACGACAATGCCCTGGACAGTTTCCAAAAAGCTTTAAGTATAAATAACACTCTTGACGAAGCCTGGCTTTCCATGGGCCTTATCCACTACGAACGTAATCAATTTGAACTTGCCGAAGATTGCTACCATTTTGCCCTTACCCAGAACGACTGTTCTCCAAAAACATGGAACAATCTGGGGGTACTCTATTTTGTCCAGCAATTGTACGAAGAAGCCCGCCATTGTTTTGAAGAAGCTGTTGCCCTGATTCCCATGTATGAAGAGGCGCTTTTTAACCTTCGGGATGTATGCCGGATACTTGAAGATTACCAGGCGGCGGCTGAATTTGAACGGATCCTTTCCCAGTATACAGGACGCAGGTAATTCCAGGGGTGAGAATTCTCTATGTGGCGGAGTTGGTTGGTAAAGCCGGCATATATGCCCTAAAACAAAGCCTCCAATCCATAAAAAAGGAAAGGAATATTAATGTTACGGTGGTTTGTGCCGACGCTGCCACCGGAGGAAACGGCCTGGGCCGCCATCATGCCGGATATATTAAAAAGCTGGGCGCCGATTTAATCACCACGGGAGACTGTTGTTTTTTTAAAAAAGACCTGGTTGAAAGCTGGGTGCCTTATGTGATACGCCCGGCAAACCTCGGATCCGGCTGTTCCTCCGGGAAAGCAGACGTAAATGACAAAGATCAGGTTCCCGGTTTTGGCTGGAGGGTGTTTAATATACCGGGAACGGAAACAAAGGCAGCAGCAGCGGTACTGTTGGGAACAAATTTTACCCGTATTAAGGCAGACAATCCCTTTACAAAACTCAATTCCCTGCTGGAAAAGCTTCGCACCCAAACTTCTTTAATAGTGATCGATTTTCATGCCTGGGCTTCCGGGGAAAAACGAACCCTTTTTGCCGCCGCCGCCGGCCGTTGTACCGCAGTAATCGGTTCCCACAACAGGGTACAAACCGCAGATGAAGAGATTCTGGATGGTACGGCAGTGATCTGTGATGCCGGCAGAACAGGCAGTACCGAATCGGTGGGGGGTGCCAATATTGACGGAAGGATTCTTGAATACCGTACGGGGATTCCCGACTGGACCAGGGAAGCCTGTGATAAATGCGAACTCCAGGGGCTTATCATTGAAGCAGATGACCTGGGCAGGGCTCTTTCCATAGAACGGATTCGTGTACCCGTACCTGATAAAAGCGGATCATGAAACTGGTACAATTTGGGGCGGGCAATATTGGCCGTTCTTTTATTGGTCAGGTTTTTTCACGGGCCGGCTGGGAAGTAGTTTTTGTCGATGTGGATGAACGGCTGGTAAAGCTGCTTAACGAAGAGCAGTATTACACGGTTGTAATTAAGAGAGAAGGCAAGGCAGACGAGGCCCGGCGCATCGGACCTGTCCGGGCAGTGGATGGGCGGAATGCCGAAGCGGTTGCTGCGGAACTGGCCGGAGCGGATCTTGCAGCAACAAGTGTCGGGAAAAATGCCCTGCCCAAGGTAGTGCCGGTCATTGCTTCAGGTATTGCAATCCGTCCTCCGGCACGACCTTTGGACATTATCATTGCGGAAAATGACAGGCAGGCGCCGGCTTTATTCCGTTCGGTTCTTTCTGCAAAGCTGGGTCCTGAGTTCCCCCTGGATTCCCAGGTGGGGCTGGTGGAAACCAGTATAGGTAAAATGGCGCCAATTATGAAGGCGGCGGATCTTGCCGTTGATCCCCTTTTACTTTTTGCGGAAGAATATGAAACCCTGATTGTGGACAAAATGGGATTCCGGGCTCCCTTGCCGGATATACCCGCCATTTTCCCTGTGGATCCTATTGCCGCCTATGTGGACCGGAAATTGTTTATCCATAATCTGGGCCATGCGGCGGCGGCCTATCTGGAAAGCAAAGCGGCACTTACCATTCCGGAAGTACTTGCTCTTCCAAAAGCAGAAGAAAGTGTCCGGCAGGCGATGGACGAAGCCGCCGATGCCCTTATTCTGGAGTATCCGTCAGGGTGTTATAGCAGAAAAGATTTAGCCGGCCATATTGAAGATCTGCTTTTTCGCTTTAAAAACAGATCTCTGGGAGATACGGTACACCGGGTGGGCAGGGATCTCCGGCGGAAACTTGCCAGGGAAGACCGGGTTACCGGGGCCATGCTGCTCTGCGCCAAACACAATCTTCCTTTTAAAGGAATCGCAAAAGTATACCGGGCAGCTCTTGATTTTTCTGTCCCGGCAGAAGACGGCGTTCTTTTTCCGCCGGATGAAGAATTCAGGAAAGAGTACGAGCCGTATGGAAACAAGCTGGAACAGATTCTTAAAGAAGTATCAGGACTGGACTGTTCCCGGCCTATGGACTCGCTTGTTATAAAAGAAATTTTAGCTGTTGGGACGAAAACCTCTAAAAACTGAAGTTTTTAGAGGTCCCCGTTATAAAATAATAATATAAAAGCACATGGAGCTTACCCGGTTTCGTTTGTTGTCAAGTTTTTTACCCAGCGTTCCTTTTTTAAAAAATGACGGCAAATAAAATATTTTACAAAATCGGTAAGTTTTAAAAGAGCAAACATCTGAACCGGAGGAATGGAAGTATAATAGGACAGGATGATAGCGCCGGGGGCAAAAAGAAGTGTATTAACACTTACGTCTGCATACATTCCCAGAGCAGTGTCACCGCCGGCCCTGGAGACGGCGAATTGTACATTTAACAAACCCCAAAGGGGAAGGTAGACCAGGATAACCATTACAAGACCCAGGCTGGTGGCCCTGGCCGCAACGCTCAGATTCGAAAAAACCAGAGGTGTTACCAGGGCGGAGAGAACCGAACCAGGCAAGGCAAGGATAAAACCCGCAACTACAGAACCGCCTTTTAGCCATTCAGCCCTGTGCCGGGCTTCTTCAAGCTTGCCTGCACCCAAAGCGCCTCCGACCAGTATCCCCGCAGCGGTCCAGATTCCGCCAAAGATTAAAAAGAAAAGATTGGCAATGGTCCATCCCGCGGCCATGCCGGCCACCACCTCCGCTCCGCCCCGGCGGTTATACATGGCGACCATAATGGTTTCTGAAATAATCCAGGAGAGCTCCGAGGCAAATATCATCCCCGATTTATTTAAGATTTCCCTAATAAGCCTCTTGTGAATATGAAAAAGCCGGGTAAGGCCCACATAGAACGGCGCTTTTGTTCGGGCAGCATAGAGGATAAATGTGATAAACTCAAAAATGCGGGCAATAATTGTTGCATAAGCAGCGCCGGTAACTTCCAGACGGGGAGCGCCAAGATTTCCATATATTAAAATCCAGTTTCCAATAGTGTTAATTACGGTTGCAGCAGCAGAAATAACAAGAGGAATTTTTGGCAGGGCTATTTCTCTATAACTGGTTCCAATGGCCGTTGAAATTGCCATGGGAAAAAAGGTCCAGGAAATTAGCAATAAATATTCAGAACCAATGGCAGTTATTTCTTCCTGTGCGGCATTTCCCGTGGTCATCATGGAAATTATTGAATTGGGAATAGTCCGGCAAAGAACAAAATACAAAAGTGTAACAAAAACGGAGAATATTACCTTAAACCGGTAGGCATGCTTCATTCCATCTTCATCACCGGCCCCATTGTATTGTGCTATATAAATGCCTCCGGCCTGGCAGACAGTGTTAATGATCACGATGAATACAAAGATTAGATGGTTCGTAATATTCACAGCGCCCATACTGGCATCCCCGAGCCCCGCAACCATAAAGTTGTCGATCAGGGAAACCATACTCATAATGAACAGCTGCATCATTACCGGCAGGGCTATTGCCAGGGCTTCCCGGTAAAAAGACAGGGGACCTAAATATTTTTTAAAATACATTTATTCTCTTTAGATTTAGCGGTTTCTCCGTTCATCGGCAGTTTTGCAGCCAATACACATTAAGGCATAAGGAATGGCTTCCAACCTGTCCAAAGGAATGCGTTTACTGCATTTTATACAAAGACCGTATTTACCCTGTTCCATCCGGGTAAGGGCGGAATCGATAAGTTTAAGCCGTTTTAATTCCTGGGATCCCAAAGCTTCTATCATTTTCCGGTCTATATCATCGGAGGCAATGTCAGCCAGATCTTTGGGATCCATCCCTTCTACAATTTCCTTAAAATCTTCATTGCTCGCCACAAGGTTTTCTATGATTTCCGCCTTAAGTTCCAAAAGGGATTTTTTTATCTTTTCAATGAAGTTTTTGTCCATAAAATTCCTCTGTTTTACATTAAACCGTTTGCGTACATTGCCGTATCCCGGAGATTTTGTCAAGTCCTTTATTGTATTTTTGTACATTTTTCCGGTATGCTACCATTATGGAAGTTTTGATCCTGGAAAACAAGACCGATTCGGAAAATGATCGCTGTTTACGGCAAAAAGCAACAGCGGTTAAAGATATTAACGACAAATTAAGGTTTATTGTCCAGGATATGATAAAAATTATGCACGACGGCAAGGGAGTAGGTCTGGCAGGCCCCCAGGTTGGCCTGTTAAAACGAATCTTTGTGACTCATATTGACGGGGACGAAGCACGGGTTTTTATCAATCCTTCCATTATTTGGACAAGCCAGGAACAGGTAAACTTTGAAGAGGGCTGTCTTTCCCTTCCCGGAGCATATGCGGAAGTTATACGGCCGGGGAAAATCAAGGTTCAGGCATGGAACGAGACAGGGCGGGCTTTTACCCTGGAAGTGTCGGGTATGTTGGCCAGGGTAATTCAGCATGAATATGATCATCTGGAAGGCGTAC
>JAIRRF010000084.1 GCA_031256115.1 Treponema sp. | reverse complement strand
TCAGCTCGGGATGTGCGATCATAAAGAGGGTAAGCATTCCAAAGAAACCCTGAATACCCTGATCAGGATTGATCGCTCCGAACATATCCCCGGTCTGAATCATATCCAGAATCTGCTCGTTTACGTCGGCGCAAATAACCAGAATCTTGGCTTTTCCGCCGCCAAGCTCTACCGCCGCCCGGGAAGCGCCCATGGCGGAATTGGCTTCGGGCATCCACACTGCTCCAAGATCGGGATGCATCTGGGCTACGGTCATTACCGCCTGATATGATCTGTCCGGGTCCTGATTCGAAGGCGAATCTGCCACCAACTGGATTCCAGGAAATTCTGCCCTCATCGTTTCAATAAAGACATCAATACGGATATCATGGTTTAGCTGGCCGGGATTCCGCAGGGTCATTGCTTTTCCCCTTCCGCCCAATGCCTGCCCAATAGCTCTGGCCGCATGCTGCCCTTCTTTTATATTATCAGAGGTAACATACCCTTGACGCTTGGAAAGAGGTGCATCGGTGGCATTACAAACAACTGCGATACCCATGTCGACAGCCCTGTCAATGGCTTCTTTAAATCCATCGGGGTTCAACGGGGGAACATAAATACCTTTAGGTCTCTTGGCTACGGTTTGTTCAAATGCATCTAAATGGTCTGCTAAGTCATAGGTGGTGGGGCCCCCATAAAATGTTTTGACACCCAAAAGATTTCCCGCCTGTTTGAAACCTTCGTATACGGGGAACCAATATTCCACGCCGGATACGAAAACAATATAGTAGTATTCTTCCGAGGGGTCTCCATAGATTCCGACCCTTTGGACTTCTCCGCTGCTGCCGCCGCCGCCGCCGCCGCCGCAACCCAGAAACACAATTGATAAGGCCATTATCAGCACTAATGGGATTATCCTGGCTCTAATCTTCATTCTTTGTCCTCCAAATTGTGGTTTTTTTGGTTTTTGTGAATAATTACCAATTGTTAGTATTTTACGCTGCTATTTTATATTTGTAAAGAGTTTTTTCCCGAAAATAGGTAAAATTACTCAGCCTGACTGCGGGCCATTTTCGCAAAGGTGGTCCTGTTTAAGTCTTCATATGCCGCTTCATAACATTCGTACTGCGTTTCGTAGACTTTCTGCCAATCCGGCACGGGATCAATGACTGATACGGTCTTTACCATAGCTGCGGCAGCTTCCTCAAGGTTCCCATAGAGCTTGGCCCCTGCAGCCGCGGCGATTGCTACACCTAGTACAGAGGCATCGGGCATCTTTAAGGTCTGCACAGGCAGACCGTACATACTTGCCTGAATCTTGTTCCATAATTCAGATTTTGTCGGCCCCCCCATGATGGTGATCTTTTTTGGACAAAGACCGGACATCTTAAGGCTTACCAGCATATCCTTGTGTTCCATAGTAATGCCTTCCATAAAAGCCCGGGTCAGGCAAGCCCTGTCATGGGCAAATGTAAGGCCGAGAATTGCACCCCTGGAATTAATGTTCCAGTGGGGGGTTCCCGAAGCGGCAAAATAAGGAAGCACAATAAGCCCCCGGGCGCCGGGAGGAACTTCTGCGGCTTTTTTGCTTAGTACGTCGTAGGTGTCAAGATTCCCGGCTTTTGCTTCCGCAGTTTCGGTACCGGCGATTTCGTCCCGGAACCAGCGATAAATGCCGGCGGAACCCTTCTGCAGGCCCTCCCACTGCCACTTTTCACCGGTAGCATGCTCAGTTGCCAAAAAAGCCCTGTGGGGATCCGTTTTTCCCTTATCGACGCACATGATCATCATGCCGCCGGTGCCCATGGAAACGGAAAGATCACCGTCTGACATAATACCAGCGCCAAGGGCCGCCGCGGACTGATCCCCCGCGCCGGTACAAAGCAAGGTCTTTTCGCTCAAGCCTGTCCTTGTGGCAATCTCCTTAGAGATCGTTCCCTTGTGAATACCGACATTGGTAAGGCCGGAAAAGTATTTGGCTTCAATATTAAATATTTTAAGAAACTCTTCTTCAAAGCAGTTTCTTGTCAGATTCCATACTCCGGAAAGCCCCATATCGGTATTTGGAACCAGATATTCTTCGGCGCCGAACTTTTTAAAGATATAATCGTGAAGCTGTGCAACCCTCACGGTCTTTGACCATTTTTCCGGTTCATTTTTCCTATACCACATTATCTTCGGGAGAAGCCAGGTTGCGCCGATTGGCAGGCCGGTAATATCAAAGTACCTGTCCCCGAAAACTTTTGCTTCCATTTCCGCTACTTCTTCCCCAACCCTGTTGTCCTGCCATGAAATCATGTTACGCAGGGGATGGCCCTGGGAATCGAGAAAAATCGTACAGCTCCGCTGGGTGGAAAAGGCCATAGAAACCACATCGTCTTTGTTTAGGCCGGACTTGGCAAAGGCTTCTGCCACAGTCTTGACAGCGGCTTCTACCAGCGAGTCGGCGTCCTGTTCAATCCAGGCAGGATGCGGATATATGCAGCTATATTCCTGATATGCACTGGAGACGGGTTCCCCGGCTTGGTCAAAGACTATTGTCTTAGCTCCTGTAGTTCCAATATCGACGCCTATTACATATTGCATCTTCATATCTTCCTCCAACCTTGATGTTGACATTATTGA
>JAIRRF010000120.1 GCA_031256115.1 Treponema sp. | reverse complement strand
GCTGTCGTCTATAATTAGAAGCCGCCAGGCCGGGGGAGGATTATTTTTATATTGCATAAGTTTTCCTGCCACGTAAGCGGTCTGGGTATTGGTTCTGAATACATTTTCCCAATAACCGGGACGCAATTGCAGGGCATCATCTTTCACCAGTGTTTGTATGGTACGCAATTGGTTGTAGGTTTCCGTAACTCCCTTGCCGGTTTCCAGGGCTTTGTAAACCAATTGATTTGCGGTATCAATATAGTCGCACTGGGCAAGCCGGGCTACAGTGAAGGCCCGGAAACGAAGTTTCGGTTCCAGTTCAAGCCATTCCTTTTTTGTGACCGGGACTCGGCTTTTCAAAAAAGCGACTGCCTCTTCAAAAAACAGAGCGGGGATTTCTTCTGCCAGATTTATCTTGCTTAGTGCATGATCCATTCCCAGCAGCAAGGCTCCGGAAAGCAGCCGTTCTATGTCCTGGACAAGTTTTGGATCGACTTCCGGAATATATGGGTTTTTTAACAATGCCGGATCAGGAATGACGCTTTTCTTAGATAAATGTTTAAGGTAAGCAGAAACCGTTATGCCGATGTGTTCACGGATTCGGTGTTGCGCTGCTTTGTCCAGGCTGTCAAGTTCCGCAAGCCTGGCCCGTTCTTCCGCTACATAACTTTCATCGGCGGCCGCATTCTTTCCGGCGGGGCTTTTTTTTTACTATCCGATAGTTCAAGCCCCACGGGCTCCCGGTTAATAAACGCATCGTTTTCATCCCGGGGGCGGGGTAAGCCATAGCGGTCATAGAGAGCGTCTCTGGAAACAGGAACTTTGCGATCAACGGCTTTCATGAGTTGGTCAAAACTCGCTTTCCGTTCGGTATCAACTTCAGCCAGGGGCGGCCAACCGTCATAACCGTTTAGTGCAGCCGTCCAGTTAATAATTTTCTGGATCAGCGCCTGACCTTCCAGGGCAATGCCTTTGGCATCTTCATAGAATAGATCTGCTTGAACTTCACCCAGAGCCAGGCTTCCGCCTTCGGTTTTGCTGGTAGCGATGGTCTGCCCGGTAAGGCCGTAACTAATCTGGGTATCGCAGGCATCTACCAGGGAAGCAAAACCTATAAGGTCGCCGTCCATACCGATCTCCGTAATTGATTCCACATTACCAACCGCTGCGGCGGATCCTGAAGCGATAGAAATAAGCTGTTCTGCAATGAGCTTGGAAGTTTCCCTGATTTTTTTATCGTCGCCGTCTGCCTTAAAAAGAGCAAGAATAGTTTTAACGGAAAACTTTTCTGTTGCCTGGAGCCAGAAATCATAGCCTGCTTTTTTGAACATCCAGGGCCAATAGACGCAGCGTAAAACACTCGTACCATAGGGGTTTTCATCATCGGTATCATGATGGTACTCAAGCCACTTATAGGGTTCATTGAGCAAACGCCGTTGTCCGGTTTCATTCAGGTATAGCTTCCAGTCATGGCCGAAAACAAACCGTTCCGGTTTCCGGGTAATGATGTTGTCAGGAATATATTGACCGTTTTCAATGCGCCACACCAATTCCGAAACGGAGAAACCGTAATCGAGGCCGGAATACACCCGCTTAAGTTTTTGATGCAGTTTGTTCCACAGGTCAAAACCTTTTACAAAAGTGAAGAGTGCATCGGAGCAGCCCTCCGGCTGGGTAATGTGGATGGGAAAATTCAGGGCTGCCGTTTTTAGCTTATTAAGCAAAGACTTAATCCGGGGATCCGTCCGCATCTGCCGGTATGTGTCATAAGAGGATAATGCCCCCGACAGTATGTCATCCGGGTTCGGCATATAGTTAAGGAAGCTGCCTAACATGTTGTCGGTAATTACCTGTGTGGTTAAAATTTTATTATTGGGCTTTTTCATTAGTTGTCCCTTTGCTTGTTATTTTCTTGCCAGAATGTTTCAATAGCTCTTTCCGAGACATTTTTTTTATAAGGAGGGTCATTTTTTTGAAAAGTTCACCCATACAATAAGAATCACAAAATGATCCAGTTTTTTCCCCAGAGACGTATATAGATACGTTATCTCCTTTAAGATTCTTACCGCAATAAGAACACTTCATTTACTCACCATTTTCTAACCATATTGATAATTTTCTGGGCTGTCGTTACGGTTGTTCTTGTAACTGATGAAACAACCGGGGTGCCGCTTCCGGAGGGTACTACCTGGATTGCCAGATAGAGGCCGTCGCACTGATCGTCAAAACGCCATTTGGGGAAATTGGTTAGCTCGTCGATTATGTCCTCGGCCCCGGATTCCGGAAAACGGATAACGCCGTTTTCTATGAGCGGGGAAAGGAACCGTACTTTGGCGTCTTTGGAAAGCTTAACCGGAAGTTTTTTAATAGGCAGATACACGTTTTCTTCGGCGGCCAGTTTCTGGATATAGTTGCCGTAGATGCCGCTGAATACTACATCTTCCCATCCGATTAGCTCAAAGCCCCGCAGTTTATGGGATATCATTAGCTGCCGAACGGTGGCTGTTTCGCTGCAAGTCTTTGCCCAGGGCGGCAACACATAGATGACACCGGTTTTGCGGTGTACCGCAATGGGTACTTGTGCTGTGCGGTCATGTTTGCCGGTGGCGGGATCCACGCCGCAGAAAAACCGCAATTCTTCTTTCGGCGGCAGGTCCCGGTACGCATTATTGCTTACCCAGGATTTCTGGATTATTCGCTGTTCGTCAGAAAGGGGCTCGTTACACCATTCAGTAGAAAAACTGTCAAAGCCCAGGGACTGCCGTTTTTCTTCCAGAGCTTCGGCGGACCAGTATTCCGGCCAGAGCGGGGAACCGTCAGGCCGGTAGCAGGAAAGGCGGACGGCGATCCATCTTTTCAGAGTGCCGGCCTCTACTTCGTCAATGAGCCGGGAAATGGGATCGTCTGAATGAAAAATCGTATTGACCCAAATAATAAAGGCGTTTTTACCAAGGTTAAAAACTACCCGTTTAAGCCAGCGAGATATCTTGTCCCGTTGGGAAGGGGACTCCACCGCATCATCTTTTAAGACGTCGTCAAGTACAATTAAATCCGGCCGGTACTGCCGGAACCGGGTACCGCGCATGGAAGCCCCGGAACCCTTTGCCTGGATACAGGTCCCGTTTGCGAGTTCGATCCGGTCATCACGCCAAACCTTGCCCCGCTGGTCCCCGAAGTCATCAACCAACAGTTCGTTTTCTTCCAGTTCCAGTTTGATATTGATGAGGTTTTCCCGGACTGCATCGCCGGAGGCTCCTATTAAAAGGGCATAGTTGGTTTTTCCGGTAAGGATACTCCACAGGACATAAGCAAAGGACCAACGTACCGTTTTGCCGTGCTCCCGTGGTTCGACAAACATGGCGCCGGCCAGCTTTTCTACCGGCTTTAGTAGGCTATGATATTTGGCATCAACAAAGGTTTTAAGGGATGTTGAAATATCGTTTGAAAGGGATCGG
>JAIRRF010000281.1 GCA_031256115.1 Treponema sp. | reverse complement strand
CGGGGAATCAGAGCGTCCTTCTGAGGGTTCCAGACTCCCAGATCAATACCGTTCAAAATGCCTGAATAATCCGCGGCGCGGTAACGCAATACACCGTCAAGCCGGAAACCGTGCGCCTGTATTTTGGTCTCTTCGGCATAGTTAGGCGATACCGTATTGAGTTTGTCCGCGCTGTACAGGCCGGCCTTAAGCAGATTGATCATATTCCAGTCTTCAAAGCCCGCGTTGTAAAACACATCCCAGCCAAGGCCGGTATAAAAAAAAGAATCTTTGGAGTAAATCCCCTGGTACCCCAGATTATGTATGGTCAATACCGATCGTGTTTTGGCAAAAGACCGGTGTTTTTCAACATTGCGGAGGAATACCGGTACCAGGGCAGTCGGCCAGTCATGGGCGTGCAGTACATCCGGATACCAGTCAATCTTCCTGCATAGTTGAAAAATTGCCCGGCAAAAAAAAGAAAAGCGCCGGGGGTTGTCCAAAAAATCCGGTTCAAAATGAGTGCCGTAAATTCCATCCCTGCCGAAAAAGCCTTCGTGATCTATAAAATGTACCTGCACAGGATTTTTTATCTTTGTCAGCGGGCCGGCCGGAAGATCCCCGGTATAGACGGCGCACCATTCTTCGCCACCGGCCATGGGAACCCCCAATGCTCCTTCCTGTCTTTTTAATACTTCTCGGTTTATCCCGTAATACCGGGGCATGACAATCTTTACATCGTGGCCCATTTGGGCCAGGGCCAAAGACAGGGACGAAACAGCATCGGCCAGGCCGCCGCTTTTTGCATAGGGAACGGCTTCGCTGCTGCACATAAGAATTTTTAATTTAGTCACAACGGTTTTTGCCATGTACACGCCGCCTCATACGTTAGAATGATTCTATCATGGAAAGCTTGTTTTCCTGAATCAATTTAAGTCCCATGTCATGTTCCCCCAATTTAAAGATTACCACGGCTTTACCTTCTTTTCCTTCCAAAGATGCATAGAGGTATTCGATATTTACATTGGCGGTTTTAAAAATATCCATTACCTTCGCAAGGCTTCCGGGGGCATCTTCAATTTCTACCGCCGCCACATTCGTAATACGGGTAGTAAAGCCGGCTGCGTTCAGAGCTGCCGCTGCCTTTTCATGGTCATTCACAATAAGTCGGAGGATTCCAAAGTCCGCTGTGTCGGCAATGGAAATAGCCCGAAGATTTATCCCCGCATCGGCCAGAACTTTGGTTACTTCTCCCAGTCGTCCGGGCTTATTCTCGAAGAATACCGATATTTGTTTTATCTCCATAGTCTCCTCCTGGGTTTATGCCAAAATTTTACATTTTCCGCTTATCAATTACCCTTTTTGCCTTGCCGGCAGATCGTTCTATGCTCTTTGGTTCCACCAGCTTTACCTTAATACCGATTTGCAGGGAATTCTTTATTTCAGTTTCTATACGGTACCGCAGTTTTTCAAGATTTTTTGTTTCATCGCTGAAGAAATCCTTTTTTACCTCCACATGGAGTTCCAGCTCATCAAGATGCGATTCGTCCCGGCTAATTACAATAAGATATGCCGGTTCTGTTCCTTCGATAGCAAAGAGAGCTTGCTCTATCTGGCTGGGGAAGACATTAACCCCCCGGATAATAAGCATGTCATCCGTCCTACCAAAGAGCCTGTGCATCCTTACAGTGGTCCTGCCGCAACCGCAGGTTTCGTCCATAAAGCAGCTAATATCCCGGGTCCGGTACCGGAGGAGCGGCGTCCCTTCCTTGGTAAGGGTAGTGATTACCAGTTCTCCCTTTTCCCCCCGGGGTAGGGATTTACCGCTCTCCGGATCGATGATCTCCGGATAAAAAAGATCTTCGTTTATGTGCAGCCCGTTTTGGGCTTCGCATTCAAAAGAAACCCCCGGGCCGATAATTTCCGTCAGACCGTAGATATCGTAAGCTTTCATCCCGTAGCGATCTTCGATTTCCTTTCGCATATTTTCGCTCCAGGGTTCCGCGCCGAAACAGCCTTTACAGACCGGAAGTTTCCGTAAATCAATTCCGGAATCCTGGGCCTCCTCCGCCAAATAAAGGGCGTAGGAAGGAGTACAGGTAAGCATGGTAGTGCCGAAGTCCTGCATCACCATCAGTTGCCGGGCGGTGTTCCCGCTGGACATGGGCAGGACTTCCGCGCCGATGGTCATTGCTCCGTAATGAGCGCCGGCGCCTCCCGTGAAAAGGCCGTAACCGTAGCAGTTCTGGACAATGTCGTCTCTGGTACAGCCCCCGCCTGCCAATGTCCTGGCCATGGATTCCCGCCAAATTTCAATATCTTTTTGGGTATATTCATCTACTACAGGTTTGCCGGTGGTGCCCGAACTCATGTGGACTTCAACAATCCGGTCTTTCGGGCAGGCCAAAAGACCGTGGGGATACAGATCCCGCAGATCATCCTTGGTGGTAAAGGGTAGTTTTTCAATATCGTTTAGTGAATGAAGAACCTCGGATTTTACCCCCATATCATCCAGTTTTTTCCGGTAAAAAGGCACCCGTTCATAGAGGGTTTCCACCAGGTTTTTTAACCCGGCCAGTTGCAGTTTCTTCCGGGCCCCTGGTTCCATACATTCGTATTCGGGGTTAAAGATCATTGATAGTCCCTGGGCCGGTTATCCTTTACCCGGACGGCCTTCCCTTCGCTTACCGGAAGGCTTCCCGATTCATGGAGTTCTACCCGGGGATTTATGGTGATGGAGCCCTGTAATGTACGGCGGATTTTTTCCTTAAGTGCATTAAGAGGCCGGGTATCGTCCATAAAGATCTCCGGGGTAACTTCAGTTTTAACCGTGAGCCGGTCCAAGACACCTTCTTTTTCAATTACAATCAGGTAGTTGTTTCCCACATCCTTCATGGCCATGATCACCTCTTCGATCTGACTGGGGTAGACATTGACGCCATTGATGATCAACATATCGTCGCTGCGGCCCAGAATCCGGCGCAGCCGACGGTGGGTCCGGCCGCAGGGACATGGTTCGGGAATAAAGCCCGTCAGGTCCCGGGTACGGTAGCGGAGCAGGGGTGTTGCTTCCCGGCAGAGGATAGTGATTACCAGTTCCCCCCTTTCTCCTTCAGGAACATTTTCAAGGGTTTCCGGGTCAACGATCTCCGCAATATAACCGTCTTCCCAAATATGCAGGCCGTTTTTACATTGACATTCAAAGGCAACCCCAGGGCCGTTCATCTCGGAAAGACCGTAGGAGTTGTACACGTCGATTTTAAGAAGTTCTTCAATTCGTTTGCGGGTATCCTCCGAATAGGGTTCGGCCCCCGCAAAGGCCCGTTTAATAAGGAGGCTGTCGCGTTTAATACCTTCTTCCTTCATTTTCCCTTCCACATGAAGGAGAAAGCTGGGTGTAGCGTGAAGTACCGTGGTACCAAAATCCTGCATCAGCCGGAATT
>JAIRRF010000258.1 GCA_031256115.1 Treponema sp. | reverse complement strand
CTCATCAGCTTTTGGGGCGGCGGCGTAGATACTCAGCATACCCTGCCCTACGGCAGCCCCGAAGAAGTTTTTAATCAGGTAAGCGAGCGGATTCGCATTTACAATCAGAACGGTGGCTTTGTTTTCAATACCATTCACAACACCCAGCCCGGCGTACCCGTAGAAAATTTCCTTGCCATGATAGAGGCGATTAAGCAGTTTCGTTTGTAACTTTCGTCATGAAAAAGTGTTATAATAAGGGGTGGGGAAAACTTTATTGAAGGAGTCATTTATGTTAAGGAAAAAAACCGGTTTTGTATTTCTCATGGTTGGGATCATGCTGACGTTTGGTTTGATTGGGCGCGAAAACATGAGTATGTTACTTGCACAGGAAACCAAGCCTGGTATTACTTCAAATATGTTGTCGATAGACAAGGCTGATTATGAAAAAAACGGAAAAATAATTGTGACTTATCAAGGCGTTACGCAGGAAATGATTTCAGCGCAAGCGTGGATTGGAATTTACCGTTCTGGCGGGCTCGTAAACGATTATCTTGATTATGATTATACTACACAAAGATCGGGACGTTTGGAATTTAATGCACCAGGCGAAAGCGGTTCCTATGAAATGCGGTTTTTTAAAGGGTACTCAGCCATTACAGAAAACTACGTCCAAAGTGCAACGGTGTCTTTTTCCGTACGATAAAAGATACAACACCAAAGACGTTAAATACCCATAGGGATTATTCTCTATTCCTGATTTAACATGCATTTCCGGACGGAGTGTCAGAATGGAAATATGACACCCTACTATACCAGAGGCGGAATGAAGTGGAACGTTTCTTCCGCCGGATAAAGGCCTATCGTAGTAGTAGTGTGAACACGCCCTAACTGAAACTTATTCCCCCAGCAAACTCCTAAGGGCTTCCCGGTTTCCCGGAAGCAAAGGATTGGCAGTCCCGGCTGCATATATTTCGTCAATCCGGGACTTGTAAAAATCCCGTACCTTGTATCGCACCAGTTTCATGGTAGAGTTCACCAGGCCATTGTTTTCGTCAAAAATCCCGGGAAAAATCGCAAAAGAAGCGGGACGCCACTGGGGGGGACTACCGGAATAGTCGGGGTGTTTAACAAAGCCGCATAGGTCCTCCCGAATTAGATTGATGATTTTATCCAGATCTTCATCAGAATTTACGGAAAGCTCCAGGTTCTTTACCGCTGCTTTAAGTTCACCGGAGTTCAAGGTGATCAGGGCGCTGGTAAACTTGCACTGTTCATTAAAGGCCATGATTTGATTTACAAATTTTGAAGTATTGATCACCGCTTCCTCGATGGTTTCGGGACTGTATTTTTCCCCGTCTGCGGCGATGAGCAGGGCTTTCTCCCGGCCGGTAACTACCAGAAAACCGTCCGGATCCTTGTAGCCAAGATCGCCGGACCAGAGCCAGCCGTCGATCAGGGTTTCTGCAGTGGCCTCCGGATTCTTGTAATAACCCTTCATCACCGAACCCCCGCGGGTTACGATTTCGCCTATCTCTCCCAGGGGGCATTCCGTGTTTTTGTCTTTCATGATCCGTACATCCAGGTCGGTAATGATAACCCCGGAGGTACCGAATTTATGTTTTGCCGGAGAGTTGGAACAAATAATAGGTGAGTTTTCCGTAAGGCCGTAACCCTGATACACCGGCGCACCTATGGCATGGAAGAATTCCTGCTGTTTAATCTCCAAAAGGGCTCCTCCGCCTATACAAAACTTTATTTCTTTTCCAAAAACCGCCCGCAGTTTGGGAAAGATTAGGGCGTTGGCAACAGCCCAGGGAAAATAATTCCTAAGCCGAACAAAAAAAGGCGGTTTGTTATAACCGTTCCCCGCCCTGGCTATCCCTGCTTTAAGGCCCGCTTCGAAAAGCCCCTTGATGAAGCCGCCTTTTTCCGATACCCCCTGGATCATCTTCTTCATAAAATTCCCCGACAGGGCAGGTACGGTAAGAAGGAAATTGGGGTTCACTTCCAAAAGGTTTTTTGGTAAATTCCGCAGGGCTGCCATGGGGCCTCCCTGGGCATCGACAAAGTACATGGTCATTCCCACAATGGCACAAACATAAAGCCCCACCGTGTGTGCAAAGGAGTGATCCAGAGGCAGCATGACAAGAGTCTTCCAGCCTTTCTTTACCTGAACTACATTCATTGCATTCAGCGCATTGTGGATGTAGTTCCGGTGGCTAAGCATGATTCCCTTGGGGTTTCCCGTGGTTCCGGAGGTATAACTTATGGTTACCGTGTCGTCTAAACCTATGGTTTTATTAATCTCTGCCAATTTGTCCGGATAATTCTCTTCTGTAAGAAGTTTTTCCCCTTCGTCAATAAGTTCGTCGAAGTATTGCACATCCCCGCCAAAGCCAAATTTTTCAGTCAATTCTTCCGAATGGGAGCTGCGGGGAGAGATAAGGATGAGAACCGGTTTGGAACGGATTTGTTTAACGGCATCCGCTGCTTTCTGAAAGTTATTTTCCGACACCAAAAAAGCTTTTGATTCAGAGTGTTCAAGCCGAAAGACGATCTCCTCTTCCAATAGCTTGGTAGACAGGGGTACCGAAACACAGCCAGCCTTTAAAAGGCCGAACTCGCTTATTACCCATGAAGGCCGTCCCTCGGAAAGGATCGATACATTGTCCCCCTTTTTAAAACCCCGCTTAACCAAGGCAGCAGCAAAAGCCGAGGAAATCCGATCGCTTTCAATAAAACTGTAAATTCTCCATTGGTCCCCGGTTTTTCCCCCAAGGTAAGGCATATCCCCGTAGTTGCGGGCTCCCTGGTGCAATACTTCAATTACCGTTTCCATATGTATCTCCTAATAACTCCTTATCAGTATGACAAAATCCTGATTTTTGACAAGATTATAAACCTTAATTTACCGCACTGACATCCGGGTGTTCCTAATCATCCAGGAGACGCACCAAAAAAACCCGGCGGGGCCTGTGCAAGGCAAGACCACTGCCTTTAAGCAGGGATCTTGCCTTGCACACCCGCCTCCGCTTTTACTCTGGGTGCGTCTCCTATTTACCCAGGAACACCCGGATGCCAGTGCGGTAAGTTGAGGTTTTCATTCCCAGAATTAGCCTTTACACCAGGAAATGAACGCATTGGCGCCACAATACAATTCAATACAATACATGGATGTAGGATTTGCCCATGAAGTATGTTCGGAATGTATACGTCTTGCAGGGGGTTTCTGCTTTACCGGGGGCGCATGGCATGTTATAGAATAAGCGACGCCAAAGCGTCCGTAGAATGCTGCCATGACCATCTAGCCTCCGGTAAGGCAGAACCCCCTGCAAGGTGTTTAAAGTCAGCAGTATGCTTCATGGGCAAATTCCTAATAACTGTGCTGGTTTTTGACACCAATGCGTTCAATGTGGTAATTTTTTTTCATATTGAGTAACATAGACAATATGACAACTGACAAAAAAAACATTCTGTTTTATGTTAAGTATATCCTCCTGGCAGGTATGGTATTGATTTGCGCCTGTTCAAAAGATAAGGGACCCAATTACAGTTTTTCCGATAATACCGGAAAAGGCTCTCCATACCCTGATGTTTCTTTTGCGGTTATAAGTGATATTCATATTTATGATCCCTCCCTTGGCAGCTCCGGTGCGGCTTTTGAAGAAGCTCTGAACTCTGACCGGAAGCTGTTGCTAAACAGCATAGAACTCCTGGATTATGCCATAGATACCATCATAGGAAGCGGTGTCCGTTTTGTTTTGATTCCGGGGGATTTAACCAAGGACGGCGAAGCAGTAAATCACCGATTATTGGCAGGAAAATTGAAACGCTTTAGCGATGCCGGGATAGGGGTTTATGTGGTACCAGGAAATCACGACGTTAACAATCCCGATGCAGTCAGGTATACGGGGAACAGCACCGAACCGGTTCCTACGGTAAGCGCCGCGGACTTTGCAGAAACCTATAAAGATTTTGGTTTTGCTTCGGCGCTTATGAAGGATGAGGATTCATTAAGTTATGCGGCCGAGCTCGCAGAGGGTCTTTGGCTCCTGGCCCTGGATACCTGCCGCTATAAAGAAAATATGCCGGGAAAGGGCGAAATCGTGTCGGGTAAGATCAGCCAAAAAACAGCGGACTGGATCGCCGCCGTTTTAGAGACTGCTTCAAACAAAAATAAAGCGCTTATGGTAATAATGCATCACGGTGTTGTGGAACACTGGAATGGACAGGCAAAACTTCACCCGGACTATTTGATAAATGATTATAAAAATTTCGGAAAATTCCTTGCTTCATGGAATGTAAAACTTGCCTTTACCGGACATTACCATGCCCAGGATATTACCTTTGGCGAATTTGGAGATAAATTTATATATGATGTTGAAACGGGATCCCTTGTAACTGCTCCCTGCCCTATCCGCTATGTGGAAATTAAAAATAATGGCGTACAAATTCGCACAGAAACCATAGTGGATAAGATCCGGCCCGGAACGGATTTTGCGGTGAATGCCCAGGCTTTTGTAAAGAAAACCGTCATGCTGGAAGCAGCAAAGGTCTTAAGAAAATATAAGGTTTCCGAAAAGGATGCGGATTACATCGCCAATGCCGTGGGGGACGCCTTTACCGCCCATTATTCGGGGGATGAAAACCCCGCCCTCCGCCCGCCCTTTGACAAATCCAAACTTGGACTCTGGGGCCGCTTTATCTACAGCCAGCAGAAGTATGTTATTGAGGGCCTTTGGGTTGATCTTCCACCGGCAGACAACAATGTCCGGATTAATTTGTAACAATCGTACCGCTGCCGGACCCACTAAGCTGGAGTTTTGCCGCATACAAAACTTTTAAGTGATTGGAGCTGTCCAAAAAGTTTGTTACTTTGCTGGAGTTTTGCCGTAGGCAAAACTCCTAAGTGATTGGATAAAAAGCAAAGCTTTTTATCCAATCACGCACATCCACTCGGCTTCCGCCGCCAGTTCATCGCCCACATAGGCTTTACCGGCCTGCTTAACCATCCGGGGGGACACCCGCAAATTTACAATTTCCGAACGGACTTCATCTCCGGGCCGGACCTGACGACGGAATTTTACCTTGTCTACCGTGGCAAGAAAAAACAGGGCATCGCCCCCAAGAACTCCAAGTTTGCGCAGGCCCGCCCCGCCGGACTGGGCCATGGTTTCAATAAGGATCACCCCAGGCACTACGGGATATTCCGGAAAATGCCCCTTAAAAAAAAAGTCCTTTTCTGTGAACACCCGCTTTGCCACAATTTTTTCATTGTCGGCTTCGACAATTTCATCAACAAAGAGAAACGGTTCCCTATGAGGCAATAGACTCTCTATCTCATTCATATTTTTTAAAAACCCCTACTCCGTTATGTCCGCCGAAACCCAGGGAACCGGAAGCCGCCGCTGTAATTTCTCCGTACTGGGCTTTGTTGGGCACATAATCCAGATCGCATTCGGGGTCGGGGTTGTCCAGATTTATGGTGGGAGGATAGAAACCGTCCCGGATTGCCAGAATACAGGCCAGGGCTTCAATGCCGCCGGCGCCGGCTATACAGTGGCCGGTCATGCTTTTGGTACTGGAAATCTTTAGCTTATAAGCATGATCGCCAAAGGCGTATTTAATCATCTTTGTTTCGGTTGGATCGTTTATTTCCGTGGAAGTCCCGTGGGCATTGTAATACTGGATATCTTCCGGTTTTAAGCCCGCATCTTCTATGGCATTTTTCATGGCGGTGCCGCCGCCAATACCCGTAGGATCCGGCGCCGTTATATGGTAGGCGTCAGCGCTGGCCCCGTAACCGGCAAACTCAGCAATGATCTTCGCCCCCCTGCTTTTGGCATGTTCTTCACTTTCCAGAATAAACATTCCGGCCCCTTCGGCAATAACAAAGCCGTCCCGGTCCGCGTCAAAGGGCCGGGATGCTTTTTCCGGTTCCGCACAGCGTTTTGTGGAAAGAGCCTTGAGCATCTGGAAACCGCCTATGGCAAAGGGGACAATAGTGGATTCGGTTCCGCCGGATATGATCACATCGCAGCGGCCCGCCCGGATCAGATCCAGGGCCTGGCCCAGGGCGTCCGTACCGGAAGCGCAGGCTGTAACCTGGGTAAAAGCAGGCCCCTTGGTGCCGAAAATCATGGAAATATTGCCGGCGGCTTCGTTGGGGATCATCATGGGAATAGTCAGGGGCAGCATTCTTTTGGGGCCGTCGTTAAAAAGTTTTTTATGTGATTCTCCGACAATTTCAAACCCGCCGATGCCGTTGCCGATTACGATACCGGTTTTCCGGGGATCGCTTTTTACGGGTCTTTTACCGTCGGCGTCAGCTTCACCCATTAGACCTGCATCGTTAAGAGCCTGGACCGTCGCCGCCACGGCAATTTGAATAAACCTGGCCATTTTGCGGGCTTCTTTTTTATCCATATAAAGAGAGGGATCAAAATTCTTGATCTCCCCGGCAATGGTTACGTCGAAACCGGTAGTATCAAATGCCGTGATGGGCCCAATTCCGCTTTTTCCTTCTTTCAAGGCCGTGCAAAATTCTTCGACAGAATTTCCAATGGGAGAAATAACTCCCATACCTGTTACAACTACCTTTTTATGCATCGTTGATAATTCTCCTTAAATAAACATTCCGCCGTCTACGGTCAGCACCTGCCCGGTAATATACGAAGAAGATTCGGACGCAAAAAAGAGGGCCGCCTCCGCCACATCTTCCTGGGTTCCTGTTCTTTTCATGGGAATAGAATCGATCATCTTTTTTCTTGCATCTTCCGGCACTGCAGCGGTCATATCGGACTCAATAAAACCCGGAGCGATGGCGTTTACCCTGACGCCCCGGCTGGCCATTTCGTAGGCCAGACTCTTGGTTACGGCAATAAGTCCGGCCTTACTGGCCGCATAGTTTGCCTGACCGCCGTTGCCGTGAATCCCCACCACACTGGCCATATTGATAATAGAACCGCTGCGTTTCCTAATCATTTCCCGGCCCACAACCCTGGCAATAAGAAAAGCCGCGGTAAGGTTTATGTCCAGCACCTTCTGCCAGTCTTCAATGGACATCCTGAACGAAAGGTTATCCCTGGTAATTCCCGCGTTGTTTACCAGTATGTCAAAGCCGCCGGATTCCTTAAGGGCCTTTTCAATAACTGCTTCCACTTCCGTTGTTTTGCTTAAATCGGCATTGATCCAATGAAGTTTCCCTCCTGCATTTTCAAGGCGTTCCTGCAAATCTTCCGGTTCTTTTATATCAAGTCCCCAGATTTCAGCGCCCCCGGCAATAAACTTTTCCGTTATTGTTTTGCCGATGCCCCTGGAAGCGCCGGTAACCAAAACCTTTTTATTTTCCAGTTTCATTTCGTCTCCTGGTTTGATAGATTATTCCCCTGACTTATGTTTTTTTTCAGTTCCAGTATTTCTGCGGCAGTTCCGGCGGCATAACAGGGAACAGCATTTCCCGTATCGCGCCAGAGGCCCTGTAATACTTTGCCGGGACCTGCTTCCAGCAGCGCCTCGGGCTGCAATGCCGCTAGTTCCGCTTCTTCATCGGTCCAGCGCAGTGCTTCCACGATCTGCCTTAAAGCAAGGGCCTTTGCTTCCTCTCCGCTATTAATTTGTTTTCCCGTAACATTTGAAAAGATCATAATCGCCGGATCCCTAAACTGAACTTTATCCAGTTCAGGCGCAAAGGCTTCCGCAGCTTCCTTCATTAAAGGTGAATGGAAGGGCCCGGCAACTTGTAAACGCAGAAAACGCTTGGCTCCCGCTTCCTTAAATCGGGTTTCCGCTTCGGTTAATGCCTCCGCAGTGCCGGACACTGCCGTTTGTTTTGATGAATTAAAATTTGCCGCATAAAGGTCCTTAAGGCCGCTGTTTTTCCATTCGGCCATTAAAGCCTCCACCTGTCCGGGGTCCAGCCCTATGACGGCGGCCATGCCCGGCGCTTCCCCCGGGTCTCCCATGAAGCCGGCTTTTATCTTTTCTATGGCGGCCTGCATTGCCCTGCCCCTGGCATCGGTAAGGCGGAAACAGTCCTCCATGCTTAGGATTCCCGCACAATATAAGGCAGGATATTCACCCAGGCTAAAACCGGCGCAAGCTATAGGAACTGTTCCCTGTTCCTTTAAAAAGACCATTGCTGCCAGAGAAGCTGTGCATATGGCAGGCTGGGAATAATCGGTCTGTTTTAAGGTTTCTGCGTCAGAGTCCCGGATCAAAGCAATCATATCCCGGCCCATTATTTGCGATGCGGTGTCAAAGACTTTTTTTGCGTCCGCCGACAGCTCCGCAAAGTCCAGCCCCATGCCGGGGTATTGGGCTCCCTGGCCGGGAAACAGAAAAATTACTTTTTTTTCTACCATCTGATTAAATTTCCTCCATAGGTTAATCCGGAACCGAAGCCCACAGTCATAATTAGGTCTCCTTTTTTTATTGCCCCCGAACGGTTCAGTTCGTCCAGAGCAATCGGAATAGATGCCGAAGAAGTATTTGCATATTCTTCTATGTTAATGTACAATTTTTCTTTTGGCATTTTATGCCGTTTCCCGGCGGCCAGAATGATCCGGGCATTTGCCTGATGGGGAACAATCATACTAATGTCTTCCGCCGTAATACCTTCGTCTTTTAATAGTTTGGCAATTGTTTCGGTAAGAATCCCAACGGCAAAGTTATACACCGCCTGTCCGTTCATAAATACGGTCGATCCTTCATCTATGGTTTCACCCTTTTTCCAGGGATTTCTGCTCCCGCCTTTATAGATGCCAAGGTATTCCCAGCCGGAACCGTCCGCGCCCAGGGTAGACCGTAAAATGCCCCTGCCTTCAGTTTCGGTTTTTTCCAGCAATACAGCCCCGGCGCCGTCTCCAAAAAGGACGCAGGTAGACCGGTCTTCCCAGTTGGTTACCCGGGAAAGAATGTCCGCCCCGATTACAAGTGCCCGTTTACGCTGGGAATTGGCATTCAACAGGGCCGCGGCGGTTTCCAGACTGTAGATAAAGCTGGAACAACCCACGGCAAGGTCCATAACCGCCGCATTAACTGCCCCCAGTTTATTCTGAATAATACATGCCGTAGCCGGGCAACCGTAATAATCCTGGGTGGTTGATCCTAAAACGATTAAATCCAGGGTCAGGGCGAGTTCTTCGGTAGTTTTTTCTGCTACAGCGCCCTTTTGTATGGCCCATTTCAGGGCTTCCAGACCGGCGGCGGCCCCCAAATCGCTTGTTGCGGTATTTTCATCGGCATAATGCCGGGCGCCTATTCCCGTATGGGAACGGATCCATTCGTCACTGGTATCGATCTTTTCCGCCAGTTCATCATTGGTAACACGCCGGTTTGGCACTGCCCGGCCGGTTCCGATTATTTCTATTGCCATTAAAGCCCCCGTATTAGACCAGCAAGGATATGATGCGGTTGCATAATTCGGCCCTGCATGCTAAGGCTTATGAACCGGGGCATTTTCCATGACAAAATCTGGAAAAATGTCATAATCAGAATATACCCAAAACGAAAAAACATGTCAACCCATGTTAAAAAGGGCTTTTTTAGAATTTTTTAGAATTTTTCTTGACAAATTTGATTATTTTTTAATAAAATGGGGTATGACCTTTATAATTAAAGTCTGAGGGGGTTCTGTGCTGATTGTTACAACATCGCCCTACCCAACTAGAAAGGTCTATTTTTTACCAGCTAATAAGAAACAGGGTGAACGAAAACCTTCAGGCGGAAGGGCCTTTACCTTGCGTTAGTCAGGGTTAATTATTCTGCAAAGGAAGATTTTTTATGAAACCTGAAAATATACCGAATACTGAGCCAGAAAAAGAACTTTCTGAGGACAATAAACATATCTATTTCAGTATGAATATGCCTAACTGGTTTATGAATAAAGACGTAGACGAAAAGTGTAAAATTGTTAAGGCTCTTGCTGATCAACTAAAAGATGAAAAACCCATATCCCCTCAGCAAAAGAAAGAGCTGTTTTCTATAGAAGAATAATTTCTTAACCGGGAGTTTATTTCACACAAGATTAATTACAAAGAACAATCATTTTAGAAGCATTCTTATTGGGGTATTAGGTGCTGCGCTTAAAAGATATTGACTTTACTAAAATTCAAAACACATTAATGAATGTGGATAATGAATCCGAAAGAATTCGTAATGCCATAGGGTTGAACAGTTTATCTGTGACACAAAATCAATTTTTTGCCGAAATTGAGAAAATATTGGATAATATGAATTTTAAAATTCACTATACAGATTTATTACAGAATCTGGAATTTAATGGTCAAAAAATGGGACATTTACCCTCCGTGACTTTTTATAATCATCAATACCAAAAGGATCTTGGAGGAGACATCTACATATATGATAAATATTCAAAG
>JAIRRF010000140.1 GCA_031256115.1 Treponema sp. | reverse complement strand
GGGTAGTTACCATCGAAAGAGAAAATATTCAACCTCCGCCCCAAATGCTTACCGGCATCGGAGCCGAATACATCCAGGGGGTAGTACGTCAGGAAGAAGGCGGTTATCTTATCATTCTTAACATTCGGGACCTCTTTAACCCAAGGGAACTGCAAAAGATAGCCGATCTGCGAAGATAGGCTGTCTTTATTATGGTACAATCTTTTCATGAAGATTGAAGTCTATTCTCCAACCATCAGGCGGAAGGAGATGGATGCGGTACTTACTACTATGGTAGAAGACCAGGTAGGTCCCGGTGAACATACGCAATTTTTAATTCATACGGCCAAAGAAATTATTGGTTTTGACTATTGCCTTGCACTTCGTAGTCCTGTTATTGCCCTTCAGTTAGCCCTTCAGGTTCTTCTGGCTCGTAATTCAACAGAAGAAACGGTGCCCAAAGGCAGGGGAGTAATCATTTCCGCCCTTTCTCCACTTTACTATGAACAGGTTATTCGAAATTTGGGTCTTTTTCCATTGTATTGTGATACGGCCGAAGATTCGCCCCTAATGGCGGAAGAAAAGATTCATGCCCTTTTAGGGGCCAGACCCTTATGTTTCATTTTTCATCATACCCTGGGGTACCTTCCGGAAGCGGATATGCTGAGCGGTTTTGATGTTCCGGTTATTGAGGATTGCTCCCAGAGCGCCGGTACTGTCCTGGGAAATAAAAAGGCCGGTTCCTTTGGATCCTTGACCATTCTTGGGTTGGAAGAAAAGGACATGATAACCGCCGGCGGTGGAGCCCTGCTTTTTGCGGTAAACCGCAAAGATGCATCCCTTATCCGATCTTTGGGAGAACTGCCTCCGGAATATTTACTGCCTGATCTTAACGCCGCTCTGGCGGCAGTTCAGTTTAGGGATGAGGCAAAGAATCTTTTTCGGCGCAGAGAATTGGCCCTGGCCTATGAACAGGCAAGCCTCCGGACCAGACATAAACGATTCAAAGTGTCTGAAGAACTTGAGTATAATAATTATGCTTTTTCCCTGGTGCTGGAAAGCGGAGTAAAAGACGTAAAATCCTACGCAAAACGAAAAGAAATAGAAGTAGAAGGAGCCTTTGATCATACCTTGACTGGAACAGGAGCCATTCCTTCGGCCCAGTGCCCTTCAGCTTATTCTCTTTCTTTACGGACACTGCTCTTTCCTCTTTATCCAAGGCTGGGTTCTCAGGCAGCGGACCGGGTTGCCAAGTTGATCATGACCCTTCCTTAAGGCAGCTTATGGTGAACAAAAAAGTTCTTTTGTTTATTAATAATAAAAAATCTGAAGCAAATCTTTTGGCTGAACAAATCCAAAAAATACTGGAAAACCGCTGTTATGAGACAAATATTTTTTCTTTTGAACATGAAGCTGAAAAGTGTATTCCAGGGAATTTAAATATTGGTTTTAGCCTGGGAGGGGACGGGACGGTACTCTTTGCTTCACGGATCTTGGGCCCACTGATGGTGCCGGTACTGCCGGTAAACCTTGGAACCCTGGGTTTTATTTCCGTAGTACCTCCTTCCCAATGGGAAGAAACATTTAATCAATGGGAAGAAGGAAAAGCCATTATTTCCGGAAGGCTTATGCTGGATGTCACTGTTGACAGGGGGGGAAGGCAAGTTTTTCTGGGATGCTGTCTGAACGACGCAGTAATTTCCGCCGCTGGTATTGCCAAGCTGGTCCGGTTGGAAGTTGAAGCGGAAACCGGCAGCGGAGACAGGATTAACCTTGGCAGTTTTCGATCAGACGGGCTTATTGTTTCCACTCCAACCGGGTCTACCGGCTATTCAGTGGCCGCCGGAGGTCCGATCATCGATCCGGAAATGAATGCGGTTATCATCAATCCCATCTGTCCCTTTACACTTGCCAACCGGCCCATTGTGGTGCCATCTGATGAACGCATTATAACTTTGGTAGAACCGGAACAGCGGAGCGCTGTTCTCTTAACCCTGGACGGTCAGGTTACCGAACCCCTGGAAAGCGGCGACCGGATTATTATCAGCCGTTCACCAAACCTTTTTAAGCTTGTTGCTTCCGACCGCTGGGCTTTCTACCGGGCATTGCGGACTAAACTTGGCTGGTCCGGAGGAAATAATGCTTGAAGAATTATCCATCCGTAATTATGCCTTGATTGACAATCTTTCAATTTCCTTTGACAAGGGTCTTAACATTCTTACCGGAGAAACGGGGGCGGGAAAATCTATAATTGTCGGTTCCTTAAGTTTCCTCTTGGGAAGTAAAGCCGATTCGGATGTGATCCGCAGCGGCTGCGAAGAGGCCGGAGTTTCCGCGGTAGTCCGAATCTCTGAAAGTAATACTGATGTATTGGAATGGCTTTCGGGACGGGACATTGCAACGGAGGATCAAACAATAGTGGTTCGCCGGAATATTAAAACTTCCGGCAGATCTTCCATATATGTGCAAAATATTCCACTTCCCCGGGGGGATTTGGCGGAATTAATGGGAATGCTTTTTGATCTTCACGGTCAGCATGATCATGAGTCCCTTATGCGAAAGGATATGCACCGCCGTTGCCTGGATCGTTTTGCCGGTATCGAAGGAGATGCGGCGGCTTTTAACGGCCTTTTTACTGCCCTGACAGAAAAGAAAAAAGCCCTGGAACTTTCCCTGAATTCGGACCGGAACCGGGAAGAAAGGATTGAGCTCCTTTCCTATGCGGTGGATGAGATAACCAGGGCCGCTCCAAAGCCGGGGGAAAGCAGGGAACTGGAAGCGGAGGCCCAGCGTCTTGCTTCTTTCGAAAAACTAAGCCGGGAAACAGAACATGCTTCGGCTTTCTTTTTTGACGGAGAGGGGTCTGTTTTAAATTTAGCCAGGAAGGTCCGAAGTTCTCTGGAAACAGCTTCCGCCCTGGATGAAAGCCTTGCCGGAATATGTAAACGTATGGACGACCTTTACTATGAAGCCGAGGACCTTTCCGAAGAACTCCGGAACTATAGGGACGGTCTTTTCTATGAACCTGGCAGACTTGAAGAAGTAGAGGAACGGCTGGGGCTTTTATTCCGGCTCAAAAAAAAATACAGCCGTCCAATAGATGGAGCAGACAGGGAAACAGGAGACGAAGGAGGAATCCTTGCTTTTAAGACAAGAGCCGAACAGGAGATAGAAGCCCTTTCACAATCGGAGGAAAACCGGGAAAAGCTGGCAACAGAAATCTCCGGGCTGGAAAAAACAATGGCAGCCAAGGCGGCGGAATTAAGTGCAAAACGGGTAGAGGGGGCAAAAAAGCTGGGTGAACAAATCAACACCCTGCTTATGCGGCTCGGTATGCCCAAAGCCCGTTTTGCGGTAAATTCTGTCTCCAAGGGAAAAGGCCCCGGAGGTAATTTGATTTGCGGCCCCTGGGGAGCAGACGATGTAGAATTCCTGTTTTCCGCCAATCCCGGAGAACCCCTGAAGGAGCTGGCCCGCATTGCATCGGGAGGTGAACTTTCCAGAGTAATGCTGGCAATCAAAACGATACTGGCTGAGACGGACAGGATAGAAACCCTGGTGTTCGATGAAATAGACGCCGGTATCGGCGGGGAAGTTGCCCTGGCCGTAGGAGAATACCTGGAAAAAATGGGGGCCATAAAACAGATCTTCTGTATAACCCATCTTGCCAGTATCGCCGTAAGGGCGGAAAACCATATCCGGGTAGAAAAGAAGGATGCCGGTGGAAGGACACAGACTTCGGTTTGCCTGCTCAGCGGCAAAGGAAGGCAGGAAGAAATAGCCAGGATGCTGGCCGGGGATTCTGCAGGGGAAGCAGCCCTTGCACATGCTGATGATTTATTGTCAAAATATGGCTGCCGGAGGCGGAATGACAATACTTCCTGAGCACTGGCATATCGCCCATGATCCCTGTTGTTATAAAGATTCAGTAATACAGGGTGATTCCTGGCGAATAAGCGTGTTAACTCCATGCCTGCTGCGATTGGAATACAGTCCTGATGGTATTTTCGAGGATCGTGCAAGCCAATTTGCCCTGAACCGAAATTTTCCGGCCTGTGTTTTTGATGTTGAAGACCGGCCTGACGAATTAGTAATAAGTA
>JAIRRF010000114.1 GCA_031256115.1 Treponema sp. | reverse complement strand
ACGTCAAAACTGTGGGAAACTGCCTTGGCAATTTCTATCATCTGCTGCTGGGCAACGGTAAGGTTTGCAACCTGTACTGCCGGATCAAGCTGAAGGTTTATTCGCTTAAACAGTTCCTCCGATTTGCGGTTTATGTCGCCGTCGTCAACCAGAAAGGCCAATCCTTTTTTATGTTCCCGACCTATAAAAATATTCTGGGCGGCAGTCAAATGGCGCATCAGGTTAAGCTCCTGGTGTATGATACTGATCCCCTTTGATTGGGCCTGCTTGGTATTATGAAAATCAACCTCTTCGCCCTTGATAAGAATACTTCCATTTTCTTTTTTGTATATCCCGGCCAGGATCTTCATCAGGGTTGACTTTCCGGCGCCGTTCTCGCCGACCAGCCCGTGAACTTCACCGGGCTTTAGCGTAAAACTACAGTCATTAAGGGCCTTTACTCCGGGAAATTGTTTATGTATTCCCTTCATTTCTACTATAAGATTATTCATGTATACACCGCCTCTTCGACAGGCTCCTGTCCCTCCCTGTTTTCCGCTTTTGCAAGCCAAACCGCACGGTAGGTCTCCAGTTCCGGAAACTCCGATTTCTCCGTTTCCCGGTATTCAATCTCAAAGTCTTCGGACAATACCGACAGGGATTTATTTGTCAGCGCCATTTTAGCGGTCATGGCAGCTCCCAAAGCGGTGGCTTCGGCAATGTCGGTAAGGAAAACCCGGCTGCCGGGAAAAGCCGAAGATAAAAGCCGGTTGTATGATTCATCCTTTCGGAAGCCTCCTTCTGTATATATTTCCTGTCCCTGCCGCAAACCTGTTCGTTCAAGCGCTGTTTGTGTCTGCATTACCAGAGAAATACGAAGCGCCGCAAAAGCCGTATCATAGTCTGTAAAACAAGGAGGAAAAGAATCCGGGCCCTTCATGGTATCGAAGTAATAGTCCATACCGTTTTCTGCCACCCGCGCCCTGGAATTCGGGAACTGCCCCGAACCGGGAGTTAACTCAGGCAAGAGAAAAATCTTTTTTTCTTCCAGGATGGAACGGTATAAAGTTTCGTTCCATCCGGGAATATCCGTCCTGTTATGACCTTTCATTATAAGTTTAGACCATGTGTCAAATTCCATGCCTCCAAGGAAGATTGCTGTTTTTACGGGTTTGCCGAAAGCGGAGATGTTAAAAAATACCACCTTGCCCAGTTCATCCGGAGTAAAGCCGTAGTGTTCCACCGGATTCATAATTACGCACCAGGTACCGGTGGAATTGAGAATAAAGCCCCCCTCCCCTTTCTTTGCAAAGTGTGGAAGCAGGGACGAGTTGGAATCATGGATTCCCATGGTAACAATGGTGTCTTTGGACAATCCCGAACGTCCGGCAAAGTCGTCGTTTACGGTGCCCAAAATATCCCAGGAATTATTTACTTTAGCAGGAATAAGAGAAGCTACACTCAAGTCTTTGGCAACCGAAGAAAGGCTCTGATCAATATAATCCCAAAGGTAATTATGATTTCCCATATGGGTACACTCGGCGCCTGTATTTCCGGTAAAGCGCAATCCCCAGTATTGAGGATACGGAAGTATGTGTTGGTTATCTTTGAACCCGCCGGGGAACTGTTCTTTGGCAAAGAAAAGATATTTGGCGGCGTTGATCATCGCCTTGAATACCGGAGTTCCGGTCCGTTCCTGTAGTTTTTTTGGTTCCCCGAATTGTTCATAGAAGCGGCGGTGAAAATCTTCTCCCGGTTCATGGGTATAGTACACACAGGGAATGGAAGCTTTTCCGTCCTTCCCTGTGCAGACAAAGGTAGCGCCGTGGGTAGTAACAGCCAGAGCTTTGACCGGATAGCGGGCGGCAAAATCTTTCAGACAGGAGCAAAACCATGCTTCCATACCTTCAAGATCGTGTGTTTCCAGGCCGTTTACGATTTTTGGGGCAAAGTTTTGATACCTTGCATCCAGTTGGCGCAGGGCCTCATCATAAACGGCGATCTTTTTGTTGGTCATTCCAATGTCAATTACCGCAACGGCATATTCCATACTTTGTCTTCCTGTACTACTTGTACATGGGTCCCAATACGGAACAGGCCCTGTAATCCGCCCCTTCCCTGTCCATACCAAAGGCGCTCCAGAAACTTGGCCGGAAGATCTGTTCTTCCGGAACATTGTGCATACACACGGGGATTCGCAGGATTGAACAAAGGGAGATCAAATCCGCTCCGATGTGGCCATAGGAAATTGAACCGTGGTTGGCCCCCCAGTTGTTCATCACATCATAGGCTGTCTTAAAAGCCCCCATACCGGTTACTCTGGGAGCAAACCAGGTACAGGGCCAGGTATAATCGGTCCGCTTCCACAGTATTTCCGAAATGTTGTCCGGCAGATTCACCGTCCAGCCTTCCGCAATCTGAATCACCGGCCCCAGGCCTTTTACCAGATTAACACGGCTCATGGTTACGGGCATTTCCGCCCTGGTAAGGAACCGGGAAGAAAAACCGCCGCCCCGGAAATATCCAAAGTCCGCCGGGTTCCAGGTTGAAGCCTCAAGACATGCTTTCTGATCCGCTTCATTTATCTCCCAGAAGGGTTTCATGATGCCCTTGCCGTTTGAGTCTTTCATTTCCCCGCAGGTATCGAGACAGGCCGCTCCGGAATTGATGAGATGGAGGAAGCCTCCGGAATCTTTGGCAACACCGGTTAGATCGTATCCGGTGGCTCGTTTAACCGCTTCCGGGCTCCAATAGGTTCTGACATCCGCAAAGATCTGGGCCGTACCGGTAAGGAGTTTTCCAAAGAGCATCCCCGCCGCATTCAGGGTATCGTTTTCTGTGGCCAGGATGTAGGGCTCCCGGGCACCTTCCCAGTCAAAAGAAGTGTTAAGCATGGATTCGGGGAAATCGCAATTGGGATAAAAATCTGTCCACTGCCGCTGTCCCTGGAAACCTCCGGCAATGGCGTTATGGCCCAGCATTTCTTCTTCAAAACCCGCAGGCAGATTGGGATTGCCGTTGTACAGATCCTTGATGATGCACATCATTTTTACCACAAATTCCCAGGCCTTATCCTGCTCTGCCCGTGATCGTTGAAGTTCCGGCGAATTTTTATCAAAGCCTTCCTTGCAGTTCTGTTTGGTCCAGGCCAGGGCTTTTTGATATTCTTTTTCGTCATAGATGCCGTTTTCCATACGGCGTATAATCTCTATTTCATCCACGCTTTCTACCCGCATTCCCAGGTATTCTTCAAAAAATTCGGGATTAATGATTGATCCGGCGATGCCCATACAGATCGAGCCGATTTGGAGGTAACTTTTTCCTCTCATGGTAGCGGCGGCTATTGCGGCCCTGCCAAAGCGGAGCAGTTTTTCCTGCACGTCCCCGGGAATGCCCGTATCGTCCGCATTCTGCACATCATGGCCGTAAATACCAAAGGCGGGAAGTCCTTTCTGGGCATGGGCTGCCAACACCGAGGCAAGGTATACCGCTCCGGGCCTCTCGGTCCCGTTAAATCCCCAAACTCCTTTTATTGTTGAAGGATCCATGTCCATGGTTTCCGAACCATAGCACCAGCAGGGTGTTACGGTCAGGGTGATGTCCACCCCCTCCCTGCGAAACTTGTCGGCAGAGGCCGCCGCTTCCGGCACCCTTCCTATGGTGGTATCGGAAATAACTACCTGAACCGGTTCGCCGTTGGAGTATCGCAAATTCTTTTCAAATAAGTCCCTGGCCGCTTTGGCCATATTCATGCACTGGTCTTCCAAAGATTCCCTGACCTTTACGGGGCCCCGCCGGGCGTCAATGGTGGGCCTAATCCCGATTTTGGGATATGCGCCGCGATAACGGTTTACTGCCATGTTTTTCCTCCATAATATAAATTATTGTTTTGTTTTGTGTTAATCTTATCCGACCGGTTTATGGCTACGGGAAGCCGGATTATTGTTTCTCCTGTTTTTCCTTCAGGACTTCCGTTTCCCGATTTCTTTTCCCGGATTTTTTCGATGATCCTCCGGCCCGCGCATCGTCCCATACCAACCGCATCCTGGGCGGCAGTATAGCGGCAGGCCGGTAAGAAGGTAGTGAACCAGGATTCGTCAAAACCGGCGATTACCGGCTCTTTTCCCATGCCGTCCGGATTGAAGTCCAGAAGACAGCGTTCCATTCCCAGATGGACCAGCAGGTTTACCGCCACCATTGCTTCCGGCGCTTCGGGCCTCTGTAAGAGTCTTCTCATGTGTTCATAGCCGTCCTCTATCTCCATGCCCCCCAGACAGATTAAGGAAGGATCCGGCTTTATTCCTGCCTCCGCCAGGGCTCTGCCGAAACCGGAAAGCCGTTCCCTGGCACTGGACAAGGTTATTTCCCCTCCCACAAAGGCGATGCGTCTAAAACCGTCTGCCAGAAGGGCCCTGGTAAGCTGAAAAGTCCCTCCTTCGTTATCGGATGTTACCGCATCCAGGTTGGTCCCTTCCACGATCCGATCCACCATAACCAGGGGCAGTCCCTGATCGGCCAGAGCCTGAAGGTGGTCTCCCCGTGTTCCTGTGGGGGTTATTATCATACCGTCTACCATCCGCTCTGCCAGCATGGCAATCCGCTTTTTTTCCTCCTCAATGGAATTTAGTGACGAAGCCATCAGCATTGTATAAGCCCGGCTGTTTAATTCCTGTTCAATTCCTTCCGCCACGTTCATAAAAAAATCGTTGGCCAGTTCCGGAAAAATTACCGCCACCATCATGGTTGATTGGGTTTTAAGACCCCGGGCGGTGTAATTGATCCGGTAGTCCAGCCGGCTTACGGCATCCAATACCCGGAGCTGAGTCTTTTCAGCCACCGGCAGGAAACTTCCGCCGTCCAGGGAATCGCCTGAGAACTTTGCCAAAACCCTGGAAACCGTGGCGGTGGAAACTCCCGCCTCGGATGCCACATCCCTAATTGTTGTACCCATGCTATAAATCCGGAAGGATGTAAACGTTTACACGGTTTTTCCCAGCGGAATAACCCCCTTTTTCAGTATAATATTGCCGTATTTTACGGTTTCTCCGGTCATTACCACCGCATAGGCCTGTTTGCAGCGGTCATAGAAGGCAAATCGTTCTATTTTTTCTATCGGAGGAGTTTGCGGCCAATATTTGTCGATTGCAGTGCGGAAAGATTTTTCCGTTTCCGGGTCAAGATTGTCTCCGGGGACCGGGGCCATCATAAATACCGGGTTAGGAACGTAAGAATCCAGGTTAAGCAGGGCTAAAATCCCGTCCAGAAGGGCAGGAATCCGTATTCCGTCTGCTCTGATTACCCTGGAATTAAAGGTATTGCCGGGAAAAAAGGCATCCGCCAGGACAATTTCGTCCCCG
>JAIRRF010000070.1 GCA_031256115.1 Treponema sp. | reverse complement strand
TGATGCAGAAAATGACCGGGGATCTTGGTATCCTGAGCAATAGACCGGGGGAGGCATGATATATGACAAATAAATTTAAAGACCTTACCAAGGTTCTTGAGGAAGAAATAAAAAACTGGGACGGAAAAACCGCTGCGGATTCTGTGGGTTTTGTAACCCAAGTAGGAGATTCGGTTGCATCTGTCTATGGTCTGGACAGGGCAATTTACGGAGAGTTGGTAAATTTTTCATCCGGCGCCGAAGGCATAGTGCTGAACCTGGAAGAAGACGGGATAGGCTGCGTGATCCTTTCGGGGGAAAACCTGGTCAGGGACGGCGAAGAAGTCCGGGGCACCGGCAAAGTCGTTTCTGTTCCTGCCGGTCCGGGCCTTTTGGGCCGGGTAGTTAATCCTCTGGGCATTGCCGTTGACGGTAAGGGCCCGGTAGTTGCGGCGGAATATCTGCCTGTAGAATCCCCTGCTCCTCCGGTAATAGCCCGGGGTTCCGTGGATACCCCCCTCCAAACAGGGATCCTGTCGGTGGATGCCATGATCCCCATTGGCCGGGGTCAACGGGAACTTGTTATTGGGGACCGGCAAACCGGAAAAACCGCTTTAACAATAGACGCAATCATCAACCAAAAAGGAAAAGACGTGTTCTGCGTCTACTGCGGCATTGGGCAAAAATCTTCATCGGTGGCTTCCATAATCCTGAACCTGGAAAAACACGGCGCCATGGATTATACCTTTGTTGTATTGGCTTCCGCCTCGGATTCTGCGGCCCTTCAGTATCTGGCCCCTTATTCGGCCTGCGCTATGGCAGAGCATTACATGCACGCCGGAAAGGACGTATTAATTATTTATGATGATCTGACAAAACATGCCGTAGCTTTCCGGACAATCAGCCTTCTGCTCCGCCGTCCTCCCGGAAGAGAAGCCTTTCCCGGGGATGTGTTTTATTTACATTCCCGGCTACTGGAAAGGGCGGCAAAGCTTTCCCCCGAAAAAGGCGGGGGTTCAATCACCGCCATTCCCATCATCGAAACCCAGGCGGGGGACATTTCTTCTTATATTCCCACCAATGTCATTTCCATCACCGACGGTCAGATCTTTCTTGATTCGGAACTCTTTAACTCAGGTTTCCGCCCGTCAGTCGATGTGGGTCTTTCAGTCAGCCGGGTAGGAGGAGCGGCTCAAACGAAGGCAATCCGAAAGATTTCCGGCCGGCTTAGGCTGGAACTGGCCCAATACCGGGAAATGGCTGCCTTCGCCCAATTCGGCAGCGACCTGGACAAGGCAACCCAGGATAAACTGGCCCAGGGAGAACGGCTCATGGAGGTCCTTAAACAAAGCCAGTATTCTCCTTTATCCATGGAAAAAGAATTCGCCGTCCTTTTTACGGCAGTACATGGCTTTTTATCCGACATACCGGTAGCCCAAATCCGAAGCTTCATTTCGGGTCTCCTGGATTTCCTTCCGGTAAAATACCCGAAAATTCTTCAGTCCATAGCGGAAACCGGCGCTGTATCGGTGGAGTTGGAGCATGAACTGGAAGATGCCGTTATTGCATATAAACAGCTTGCCGAAAAAAGCTTCGCCGCGGACGAAAAATAATGGCAAATCTACGGGATCTGCGCCTAAGAATGAGGGCCATACGGCAGACTCTTCAGGTAACCAAGGCGATGAACCTGATATCCACTTCAAAGCTCCGCAGGGGAAGACGGGTACTGGAAGACGCAGAACCTTTCTTTATCCGAATACAAAAAATTATGTGTGATGTTTTGACCGAAGCCACAAATGTAAAAAGCCGTTTCCTGGGTACCAAGAGTCCAAAACCGTTGGATTTGTTACAACAGAGTGAACATACCGTGAAGAACGCCATACAGGGCCGCCCGGTTCAGGAAGCAAAAAAAAGCAGCGCCATTCTGGTTATTACCAGCGATAAGGGTCTTGCGGGGGGTTACAACGCCAATATTATCCGGGAAGTCGGCCGCTTAAGCGCCGGTCTTTCCAATCCGGTGTTGATTCTAATCGGGAATATTGGTTACCGGTATTTTATCCATAGCCCCAATACAGTCTTAGAGAATCTTTCCTTCAAGTCCCGGCTTCCGGGTATGGACGATACACAGAAAATCGCCGAATTAATTATTTCTCAATACCAATGCGGCACCTTTGATGAAGTTTATATCGTGTATACTCACATGTACAGTGCAATTAAATTGCTGCCCACGGTAATGCAGATCCTTCCATTAAGTGAAAAAAAACTACAGGAAGATATTGTCAACTTCGGCTGGGAAAAAAGGACAGAACTACGCTTTGAATACCTTCCGACAGAAGAAGAGGTTTTTGACGCCCTGGTACCCATGTACATCAAGGGAATAATATATGGCTGTTTAATAGAAGCCTATGCCAGTGAACAAAGCGCCCGGATGGCAGCCATGGACGAAGCCAGCAAAAGCGCCCAGGAAATGCTGGATTCCCTTCAATTAAGTTATAACAGGATACGCCAGGCGGGGATCACCCAGGAAATGAACGAAATTGTCGGGGGCAGCGCAGCTTTAACATAAAATCCAGCGACACTAGCTCATTCGGATAGAGCAGCTGCCTTCTAAGCAGCAGGTGGGCCGTTCGAACCGGCCGTGTCGCAATTTGTATCCGGAACGATTCTTTGACAGACTTAAACCCTGTTCCCGACTATCCATTTTTCCACCAGTTCCGATAAAAGCGGTATAAGCTGTTTTTTACGTGATACTACCCCTTTCAATTCATACACAGCCTGGGCAGTGACCGGAAAGTTAATATGGCCGGTGAATGATTTATTTCCGCTTACAAAAAGCAGCGAATCCAGTACGGTAACATCAGTGACCAGCAATGCCGCAAAGAGACTGCCCTTGGCAGCCCGTGCTTCTTCCAGGGCAGCGGCGATTTCAGCCTGACGTTCCAGAAGGGCTTCCGAATTGTCAATTTCGATTTGGCTGACGGTAAAAAACACATCCCGTTCCGTGTACTCCTTCATGTCCAGGGTAACGATCTCCTGTGCCGACAGGGTGCTGGTACGGTTTGCGGCAGCCTGTAATTCCTGGCTTAAAGCCTTGATGTCAAGGCCGGTGATCGAGGAAAGGTATTCGGCGGTTTCTATGTCGGTTTCCGTGACCGTTGCCGACTGCAGAGCGAGTGTATCGGCAAGGATACCGCAAAGCAGGATCGAAGCCATGCCCTTTTCCAGGGGGACCTTCTGTTCACGATAAAGATTGGTAATGATGGTACAGGTTGACCCCACTACCCGGTTGATAAAGGTAATCGGGTACCGGGTAGATAGATTGCCCAGCCGGTGATGATCGATTACTTCAAGTATCTTGAAGTTTTCGATTCCTTCAACCGCCTGACCGGGCTCGTTATGGTCAACCATTATTACCTCAACATTCGGTTCTTTGGTCAGGTCTCCTTCAAAAATAACCCCCATTACCCTTCCCTCGTCATCGGTTACCGGTAAATGGCGGGAATGTGCTTTTGAAAGGGTCTGTCGAAAACTCCATACCGGATCGTACAGTCTTACAAGAGGGACAGAATCGTCACCCAGAACCCCCACCGCCACCGAATAAATAATCAACATCGCCGTGGAGGAAGTGTCATAGGGGCTGACCAGTACTGTTATCTGTTTTTCCTGCGCAAGTTCGATTAGTTCCCTGGAAGGGACGTTTCCGCCCGAGAGGATCAGCGCCCGTACCCCCAGTTCAATACAGTCTTTTTGGATATCCCAGCGATCTCCCACAATAACGAGGGTGTTTTCAGGTCCTTCGGCCTGAATACTCTCTTTAAAATGCTCGGAATAAGAAGCCGCCACCACTATGGGCGATTTTCTGATTTCGGAACTGTTAAAGAGAGTTAAGGGCTGAGCATTTATAGTTGCCGCCAAATGATCCAGTGATAGGGGAAAGGCGGATTTTTTCCGGGGGCTGATATTGGCGATGATATACCGGGCAAAGCTGTTGTAGTGGAACATACTCATGTAAACGCCGTCCCTGTCCACAATAGGGACCACTTCGGAATCATCCTTTTGCAAAAGTTCAAGGGCATTCCATACACTGTCATCTTCGTTGACCGTAACCGGTTTTCCGGAAATATAGTGTTCCGCCTTGGGAATCAGATCCGGAAGAAACTCCGGCAAGGCAACGGCAAAGCGATCAAAGATGTATTCGGTCTGGGGGTTTATTTTTCCCGCCCTGGCGGCAACGCAGTTGTCCTGTCTTTGAAGCTGTTTAAGCCGTGCATAGGCGGCTGCCGAAACAACAGAATCCGCATCCGGATTGCGGTGTCCGATAACATAAACTTTTTTTTGCATTTACCTGATAATTATCCCGAATCCTTTACCCTGATACGGAACTCTGCCCGGCGTATGGCGGCTTCGGCGGCGGCTGCTTCAAATTTAAATGTACTTAATTGAATGGTCTCTTTTGCGGCAGCCAGGGACTTTTCCGCCCGTTCACGGTCGATTTCTTCCGGCCATTCCGCGGAATCTGCCATAAGGATTGTATTGTGGCCCTTTACTTCCAGGATCCCATCGGCTACAAAGGCGTTCTTCCAGACTCCGCTCTCATCCTTAATTCTGATAAAGCCAGCCCGCACCGGAGCGGCAAAAAACGAATGATCCGCATATACGGTAATATCACCATCCATCAAAGTAAGGGTAATGGCCTCTACATCACCGGAAAAGAAACGTCCGTAGGGGGTATTCAATTCAAATTTAAAAGTCTTCACCGGCCTTACCCTGCCCTGGCAAGTACATCTTCAATACCTCCGGCCATAAAAAAGAACTGTTCATTAATGGAATCACACTCGCCGTCCAGGATCATCTTAAAACCCCGGATTGTTTCTTTAACCGGTACATAACGGCCTTCTATGCCGGTAAACTTTTCTCCCACAAAGAAAGGCTGGGAAAAGAAACGTTGTACTTTCCTGGCCCGGGTTACAAGGAGTTTGTCTTCCGGCGACAGTTCGTCCATTCCCAGAATGGCGATTATATCCTGCAATTCCTTATAGCGCTGGAGGATTTGCTGGGTTCGGCGGGCGGTATCATAATGATCTTCCCCCACTACTGCCGGATCCAAAATACGGCTGCTGCTGGCCAGGGGGTCCACCGACGGGTAAATCCCCAGTTCAACAATTTTCCGGGACAGGGTGGTTGTAGCGTCCAGGTGGGCAAAGGTGGTGGCCGGGGCCGGGTCGGTCAGGTCGTCGGCGGGAACATATACTGCCTGAATACTGGTGATGGATCCCTTCGAGGTACTGGCGATCCTCTCCTGTAGAGAACCCATTTCATTGGCCAGGGTAGGCTGATACCCTACAGCGCTGGGAATACGTCCCAGGAGGGCGGAAACCTCGGCGCCGGCCTGGATAAAGCGGAAAATGTTATCGATAAAGAGCAGCACATCCTGGCCGCTTTTATCCCGGAAATGTTCCGCCATAGTCAGCCCTGCCAGGGCAACCCGCATCCGGGCGCCGGGGGGTTCGTTCATCTGACCGAAAACCAGGGCGGTCTTGTCGATAACACCGCTTTCGTTCATCTCCTTCCAGAGGTCTGCCCCTTCACGGCTCCGCTCCCCTACCCCGCTGAAAACCGAATACCCCGAATGTTCTGTGGCAATATTCCGGATTAGTTCCATAATAATTACGGTTTTACCAACCCCGGCGCCGCCGAAAAGACCTATCTTTCCTCCCTTGGCATAGGGGGCAATCAGGTCTATCACCTTAATTCCTGTCTCAAAGACTTCTGTGGCGGGCCGCTGCTCTGAAAAACCCGGAGCGTTCCTATGGATAGAGGCAAATTCGCCGGGAGTAAAAGGCCCCTTATCATCAATAATCCGCCCGGTTACGCTGAACATCCGGCCCAAAATCGCATCTCCCACGGGAACATTGATGGGTTTTTCAGTGTCTTCCGCCTTTAGGCCCCGTGACAGACCTTCGGTAGCTTCCATGGCAACACAGCGAACCCGGTTGTCCCCAATATGCTGAAGAACTTCCAGTATCACATCCCGGGAATCTTCTGCGTCTCCGGTTCGGACTTTAAGGGCATTCAATATCGATGGA
>JAIRRF010000038.1 GCA_031256115.1 Treponema sp. | reverse complement strand
TTTCATTTTATTCTCCTCCATACCCTTTTGCATCATTTTATGACTATTGTCACTGGCTATATATGTGCGGGAGGCACAAGAGTAAGAACCTGATTGCATTTTTCATAAAAAACTCCTATTTACGTCGCGTAAGCGATGAATCTTATTGAACGCCAACGGCGGCAAATATATAAAGCGGGTAATTCCGCTTTATTACCTTGGGACCGTGTAAGGCAGTTGCTCCGGAAATTTAGCCCTTCGGACTCGTTGAGAGCTCCAGCGTACGAGAAAAATTATTTATTTGTTGATGGTAGAGATATTGAGCTATTAGGTGGTTGACATGAGTAGTTTCAAATAATGAGTACCGGGAATGGGATATTCTGTTCAAGATTATGGTTTTTGATTAAGTACCATCCTTTTCTTGCCGGTTCTCTACCCACCTTGACAATAGAAAATAATCTAGTACAGTTATTATGTCTGAAAATTTTACTGGAACAACGGTGGAAAATGAAGTCAAAGATACCATAAAACATATGAACGAGACCCTCGACAAAATACTGGGGGTCTTACAAAAGCCTGAAAATAAATTGGCACGGATTTTGAAATTGCTGGTGTTGGAATACTTGGTATCCTGGGTATTATTGATATAATAAGAAACTGGCTCGGAGGTTAATATGTTTTTTCAAATTGTCGTAAGTCTTGCCTTGATATTGATTAGTATCTCGCTTTTCTTAATCGCCCGATATATAAGACGACACCCTTAATGGCGACACATACACCGGGCGAACACATCGCTGAACTGCGAAAAACCTATTCCATTAGCAAGGAAATGCTGGCCGAACGGAGCGGTATTTCAGTTGACCTGATAGAAAAAATTGAGGGCGAAGGCCATATTCCCGATTTGGCCCCGCTTATAAAAATTGCCAGGGCACTGGGGGTCCGGCTGGGTACTCTGTTGGACGATCACGAAGAGCTGGGGCCGGTAATATGCAGATCCGGCGTGGCAGAGTCCGCTGTTCGCTTTGTAACGGGGCTGCCTGAAAAGAGCGTTCCATCCGCAGGGGATCACCAGGGTTTAAGTTTCAAGCCCCTGGCGGCAGATAAAAACGGCCGGCATATGGAGCCCTTTATCGTAGAAATAGAGAGCGATGCAGAACAGGAAAAAACCGCCCACGAGGGCGAAGAATTTATCTTTGTCATAGAAGGAAATCTTTCTTTGGAATACGGAGCAATAAAAGACACCCTTAAAGCCGGAGACTCAGTTTATTACGATTCCATAGTTCCTCACCGGGTACTCTCCGCAGATACTAATCCTGTGCGAATACTCGCTGTTATCTATACACCGGTGTAAAGCGGGACAGGAAAGACTGTGAATTATATTGAACAAACCCTGGGTGAAGTCTTACGGGAAAAGACCTTAGCTAATCCCAATCATGATTTTTTGATTTACTCGGACCGCAACCTCCGTTTTACCTATGCCGAGTTTGATAAGCGGGTGGACGACTTTGCAAAGGGCCTCCTTTCAATAGGAATAAAAAAAGGGGATCATGTAGGAATCTGGGCAACCAATGTACCGGACTGGAATACGGTGCTGTTTGCCTGTGCCCGCCTGGGAATTATTTTAATTACCGTAAACACCGGTTACAGGCTCCACGAACTGGAATATGTGCTTAAACAGTCAGACATGGTCTGCCTTTGTGTTATCGACGGCTGGAAGGATTCTGACTACATAGCCATGGTCAACGAATTGATTCCGGAACTAAAAACAGCGGAACGGGGTCTGCTAAAAAGTGAAAAATTTCCCTGCCTTAAATATATTGTTCATGTGGGGCAGCAGAAACACCGGGGTATGTACAGATTGAACGAGCTGCTCCTCCTTGGCCAGCATAGCGATGATGGGGAGGAATACCGCAAAATCGAAGCTTCCCTGGACCGCAACGATGTGGTGAATATGCAGTACACCAGCGGAACCACGGGCTTCCCCAAGGGTGTCATGCTGACCCACCGGAACATCCTTAACAACGGTCTGGGAATAGGGGATAATCAACGTTTTTGCAAAGAAGACATTGTCTGCCTGCCGGTTCCCCTGTTCCACTGTTTCGGCCTGGTCCTGGGGATGATGGCGATCCTTACCCATGGGGCTGCCGCTGCCATATTGGAGTGGTTCGATCCTCTGTTGGTACTGGCGACAATCCAAAAGGAAAAGTGTACCGCTCTTTACGGCGTTCCCACCATGTTTATTGCGGAGCTTAACCATCCCATGTTCAAAATGTTTGATCTTTCAAGCCTGCGAACCGGCATTATGGCTGGTTCACCCTGCCCTATCGAGTCCATGCGCCAGGTTATCGATCTTATGAACATGAAAGAAGTAACCATCTGTTACGGCCTGACCGAATCTTCACCGGTTATGACCCAAACCCGTTATGACGATAACCTGGAAGTAAAAGTGGAAACCGTAGGCCGTTCTCTGCCCGGCGTAGAAGTAAGCGTCCGGGACCCGGAAACCGGCAAAGAATGTCCCGACGGGGTTAAGGGAGAGCTATGCTGCCGGGGCTACAACCTAATGAAGGGGTACTATAAAATGCCCGAAGCTACCAGCCTATGTATCGATAAAGAGGGCTGGCTCCATTCCGGCGATCTGGGGGTTAAAGAAAAAGACGGCTATTTTAAAGTTACCGGCCGTATAAAGGATATGATAATCCGGGGCGGTGAAAATGTGTACCCCAAAGAAATCGAAGATTTCCTTTACACCATGCCCGGCGTTAAGGATGTCCAAGTAGTGGGGATAGCCAGCGAAAAATACGGCGAAGAAGTCGGAGCCTTTATCATTCTTCACCCTGATTATCACCATATTGTGATCGAAGAAGATGTCCAGGACTTTTGCCGGGGACAGATTAGCCGGTTTAAGATTCCAAAGCATGTGTTTTTTGTAGACAAATTCCCCCTAACCCTTAGTGGTAAGGTACAGAAATACTTGTTGCGGGAACAGGGGTTAAAAAAAGTGGAAGATCTGGGTATAGTTACATAAACCGGAGTACCGGTATTTTTATGCCGGCATGTTGATTTTTGTGGAAAACCTGTGGAAAAGTCTTTGATTATTTATACCTATTTTGCGGCAAAATAGTCCATCCTGTTGCCCGATTTTGTAAATTCCTTTTTTGAAATGTTAATTCCTTGTAATATAAAGAATTAGCATGAGTTTACTAATCAAGTATTAAGGAACAAAAGCCAAGAAAATGAATAATAAATATTTTTTATTGTTTTCAATTGTGGTATAATTGTGGATAATAAACACTTTATGAATGAATCAAACGACTTTGCCATTATTTGGAATGAGACACTGAACCAAATTCGATCCGAGTTGGATGAACAAGAATTTAATACCTGGTTTAACCTGGAATTCCAGAGTGCAAATGAAAAGGAATTTACCATTTCTGTACCCTCTCTCTTTTACCTGGATCAGGTAAAGAAACGTTATCAGACCTACATTGAAGGAAAAATTGAAGAACTTATTGGCAAACAGGTCGCATTAAACCTGGTAATTAAGCCCAAAACCGAGCAAAAAGACAATATACCCTCAGAAATTTCCGAACCAGTCAAGAAACCAGTTTCCGAAACTACAACCAAAACAGAACCGATCCGAAAAGAAAAGCATTCCCAGCTTCGAAATGACTATTCTTTCGATACTTTTGTTGTGGATCCCAATAACAGTTTTCCGGCAAATGCCGCCCAGGCAATTGCCAGAAATCCCGGAACGGCTTACAATCCATTCCTAATCTATGGAGGCGTAGGACTGGGAAAGACTCACTTAATGCAGGCCATTGGTAACTATATTCATAACCATTCGGACAGCAAGGTCTTTTATGTAGCCGCCGAAACCTTTACCAATGAGTTTATTGCATCAATTAAGGATTCGGAACGGGTTAAAACGGCTTTTAAAAATAAATACCGTTTTGCGGACATACTTCTTATTGATGATATTCATTTTCTCCAAAATAAGGGAGGTACCCAGGAAGAGCTGTTTTATACCTTTAATGCGTTATACGATGCCAATAAACAGATGGTTTTTACCTGCGATAGACCGGTTTCCGACCTAAAAGATTTTAATGAAAGACTTCGTTCCCGGGTAGGACGGGGTCTTAATGTAGATCTTCAACCGCCCAACTACGAAACCCGCTGCGCCATTCTTAAAAAGAAGGCAGAAGCCTCCGGAATAAACATCCCGGATGATGTTATTGACCTTGTAGGTAAAAATATATCCACCAATGTCAGGGACTTGGAAAGTGCATTAAACACCTTAACAGCCTATGCCAGACTTGCAGGAAAACCAGTCACCCTGGAAATTGCCCAACAGCGGCTAAAAGATGTATTTGCTTCCCCGCGACAGTCCAATATTTCTATAGAAATAATCCAACGGGTAACGGCAGAAAAATTTCATCTAAGCCTAAACGACTTAAAAGGTAAAAAAAGAACTCAAAGCATTGTTTATCCGCGGCAATTGGCTATGTTTGTTTGCAGGGAAATAACCGAATACACTACAACAGAAATAGGCCAACATTTTGGTGGCAGAGATCATACTACAGTTATGCATTCCTGTCAAAAAATAGAAGACTTGGTTCGTACCGATCCTTCTGTAGATTCCATTATAAAAAGCCTTATCAGAGATATAAAAGACTATAGCCTAAAATGAGATAAAATGTTAATATTATAAGGGAACATTGTGTATATTAGAGAAAGTTGTTAATTTGTAGAAAAAAAAGGAATTGTTATAAAGGCATTGTTGAAAAGCCAAATTCTTATGTTGTAATGATTTATAATGGTTTTCCACATTTTTGGAAAACATATTACTACTGCTATTGTTATATATATAAGTATATGGAGGGTATACATGAAATTTACCTGCGAAAGAAGCTTTCTTCTTAAAGAAATTTCCATAGCCCAGGAAATCATTTCATCAAAAAAAAATATTTTAATTCTTTCCAATGTGTGTCTTGAAATTAAAAATAATTATCTTTACATAAAAGCCACTGATCTTCAAGTTAATTTTGAAACTAAAGTACCCATCGAAGTAAAAGAAGAAGGTTCTACTACAGTATCAGGAGAAAAGTTCCTGAGTATTCTTAATTCACTTCCTGAAGGGGAAATAGAATTTGAACAAAAAAATAATATTATTATTATAAAACCTTTGGATAGAAAAATTACCTTTCAACTTAGGTGTATTGATTCTGATAAATTTCCTGAATTTCCTGCTTTTAGCAAAGAAAGGTATTTTGAATTGCCAATAAAAGATTTTAAAGATATGATTATTCAAACTGCTTTTGCCGTATCT
>JAIRRF010000033.1 GCA_031256115.1 Treponema sp. | reverse complement strand
AGATGCAGGTACCCGCATGACAGGAAAATTGTTCTTTATTCGGGGCTTTTTTGAAAATAAAATTTTTAAAAAAGCAATTAATGATTTTGAAGAATTACCGGATCTTTTGACCACAGGGCTATTAACGCTTATTTTTGTGCCGGAATTTGGTTTTGCCATAACCGGCTTAATGGCAGCAGATTTTGCTGCAATTGTTTTTGTAATAGCTGTTTTTATTGAAACAGTGGCCGAACGGGAATTTTGTAACTTCCCGGACACCGTCCGTTTATCCGCCATCGCTTTATTCAGAGAAGTATGGAAATTTTTAATTCCCGGGAGAAAAATTTTAGGAGCTGCTAAAATAAGAATCAAAAGAAACAATATTCCCCCTGCTGTAAGCAAAGGCAAGGCAAATGAAAAATCTCCAAATGAACTGACGGCATTTTTTTCCGATAGTTCAACAGTTACCGGAAGGTTTATTTCATTCTTTACATCATTTGCATCGGTTAATTCTTTACCGGGAGTATTTACAGGAGAACCGGCAGGCGCTGCGGATACCATATCAGGAGTAGTTATCGCCATATTTCCGGTTTCTGCGATAGGTCTGCTTAAAACGCCGCTGTCTGGACCGGTCCTACCTTGGGTAATATTAGTACCGGAAGCAGAAACATGTTGAATTGCGTTTCTGCTCATGTTATATGAAGCCCTGATAAAAGAAATGTCCGTATGGGCTCCAAAACGTGCCGCATATGCATTTATCTGAGCGCTTAAATCATCTCCGCTGACAATAAAGACATTTTTTGACCTGCCTCCCGGTATGGAATGGACATATGTTACAGCATAATTCAAAGCGGCGAACGGATCCGGACCCGGAAAAAGCGGATAAAGCAGCCAGATCCTGGCACTGACTGCTTCCATGTCCCCTTGTCCCAGAATTCTCCGGGCAATTTCCAACCGGGGTTTATTATTATATGAAATAATGTGCAAGGTATCGCCCAGATTCAGATTTTCAGTAAAAAAAGATCCGGATAAATAGCTTCCAACATCGTTGTAGTAAGAAAACATTGCGGAGGATGTATCCACAATCAAAACAACGTCTTTTGCCTGTTGAGCGTATAGAGGAAAGAGAACCAGAGTAATCAGCAAAAAAAAGAGCGCTTTTTTCTGATCCATAAAAGCAACTCCACAAAGACACATTATTGGGAAACTGCAGTTATTGCCTTTATGATATATCTTACCTTTACAGCATCCCTTGTCTTGTCAAAAGAGGATTCAAATTCTTCACCCTCTTTTTTATTAAGTATAGCACTGCCGAAAGGAGAAAGATATGAAATGATGTGATTTTCCGGATCCGATTCCCAGGGCCCTAAAACAATATACTCTGTTTCTTCACCGGTATTTTGATTTACCAAAATAGCCCTGGTTCCGAAGGAAACTCTTTCGATATTTACAGTGGAAGGATCAAAGAGCTGTGCCCTTTCGATTTCCTCTTTTAATTTAGCAACCGTAGAATTAAGGATTTCCTGTTTCTCCTTAGCCGCCTTATATTCGGCATTTTCCCGTAAATCGCCCAGAGAAAGGGCATAAGCAATTTCTTTGGAATTGGCGGGTACTTCCACTTCCATGATATGGGCAAGCTGCCGTTGCTTTTCTTCGTATTTGGCGGCGGTAACGATGAGTCCCCGGGAAACTTTTTTCTCCGTTCCCCCAGCAAATTTTATTTCAGGATTCCGCTCCTGAATAATTCCCCGGAGCTTTAATTTATCCCCCGGATCCAGGTCTTTGACATCCTCCACAAGAGTATAAATCCGCAGTATCGTATCCTGATCCGCACTTCGAATAAAAGATTCCAGATAGCCGTCTTTAAAAAGCAGGGTATAGGCCTGTTTGTTGATTTTTCTGTTTTCTGTAGTGTCCCGGTGGTTGTCGATGTCCCGGAAACTTATATCCAGAATGTAGATTAGGGTAATGATTTTCTTTTCTTCACTAATGCCTGCATTAAGAAAACGCGGAGAATTTTTTTCATTTTTTAAAAACCAAACCACGGCTTCCCTGTTGTCCCGGTAATTCTCAAAACAGTCACGGATCATCGCTGTAAGTTTGTCTTCACAGCCCTCTTTTTCCAAACTAATGATTATTGAAGGCAAAAGGGCATATGGAAAAAGACGAACATAAATATCCTGCCAACCTGTGATATTGAGTCTGGTTTGAAGAAGAAAATCTTCTTTAAGCCTTGTGTCTTTTAGGCCAAGAAACAGGGAGGGAACATCCTCAATATTATTAAAAATACTATTAAAATCTGTAACCAGATTTTTTTCCAGATTGGGATGACGGCCTGCCATTTCTTTTATCAAAAGATAAGCGGAAACAATTTGTTCATTTACCTGATTGAATGATCTAAGATAACCGGAAAAGTATGCAAACATTTCGCTAAAAAATTCTGAATCCAGCTCCGCTTCCTTTTGGGATTCAAAATTCCTAATAATTGCAATACGATCAAAGAAATTCTTTTCAGCTTTAAATTCATTGTAAAGTTTTTCCTCGATACTGATAGGTCTGTCTCTGACAGTAAAGAGGTCAATGTTAGTCTGGCTTACGCCAAAACCAGGATCGGCTTTTAAAATATCTCTAGCCCGGTTACCCCAGGCTGTCCATTCTCCTGCAGACAGGACCGACGGTACCAATTCGGCCTTAATCCTTTTTAGATCGCAGGAATTGCCAAAGCTCCTTATTACAATTTTTAAAGCCCAGGCATGATCGTTCTTTACCCTTTCGTAGAGCTTTTCTTTTTTTTGGGTTGCCTTTAGGACCCAAATGTGATTTTTGGACAGGGTCTGAAGGGCATTTACCGCCATTTTTAATGCCATGGAATGGGAGCGTTTTTTTGCAAAATCAACCACAATCTCATCTCCCTGGATAGCGGAAATCCGTCCTACTCCCCAGGTACGGTGGAATACATAACTTCCCTTGTCAAAGGCAATGTGTTTTTCAAAGTCTGTTATTGCTTCCCGGACATTACGCCAGTTTTGAGTCAGGTTTGATATGCGTATGTATTCTTCCAATTGACTGTGGTTTTCGTACTTGATCCTGTAGCATTCGGTAATTTCCTTACGGGCAGAAGAATCCCGTTCATCGTACTGCAAAATTAATTTAAGGATGTTGATGGAAATATCAATTTCCCCGCGTTTTCTACAGGAATTAAATACATCTTCCAGAAGCACTACCGCTTTTTCACTATTGATATTTTTGGCTATCCGTTTTTCAACATGAAGGAAAAAGTCAATATCCTCGGGACAATATTCGATTAATTTTGACCAAATTTCCCGGACATTGGTAAAAAGGCCTTTATTTATATAACGATGCAGGGCCTTTTTATAATAATCCACCGCTGTTTCGGTATCTTTCGCTTTTTCAAAATGTTCTGCCAAAGACTTTGCAATGTCCGCTTCCTCATAGTCAGCTTTAACAAGCCTTTCCCAGATACCAACAATCGGTTCTTCCTCATTTTCATTTTTATAGCATTCCGCCAGAGTCCTCAGAGCAAATTTAGACTCTCCATGTTCCAGAATTCCTTCACAAAGGTAACGGACAATGCCCCACTTGTGGTTATCCACAAAGATGGTAACAAGATTAACCAGTACCGCATCGTCTATTAACTGTCTTGAGAGAGCAATCATCCCCGACAGATACAAGGCGATGATACTGTTTTTGGTGTGAACCAGGTGTTCGTCACAGAGTTTCTTGAGATCGTTGTAGACCTTTCTTTTTTTGGCATCTTTTAAGAGAAGATCCAGCTCTTTAAACTGGCCTGTAGAATAGTTGCTTAAAGCAGCACGGGTCCACTTTTCCTCGTTGAGCATTTCCTGAATATTCTTTAACAAAGGTTCCACAATCGCCTGAGTCTCGACCGCATCTGCCATGTACATCTCCCATATTGCTAATTCCGGTATTTTTCGTAAACCGCCGAATCGACAATTTTTATTTTAAGCATAGTTTCTTCGATTAGAACCGGATCCGCCTTAATATGCTCATAGTGATCAATAAGCCATAAATAACGGTTTATCAGCCGGGGTATTAAAAATCCCAAGTTTTCTCCCTGGTTTCCGGTTTTACCCCGAACTTCATTTTCCAGGGTAAAGATCGACTGTTTAAGCTTTCCAAGCTCCGCCAGTTTTAGTTCTCGTTTTACAGAAAAAACCCCGTAAAGCGTTCCATAAATGGGGATCCATTCAAGTAATTCCTGACCGCTATAGCCCGTCTCCCGGACCATATTTGCCAGCCGGAGGATTAGCTCCGATTCCATATTCCGGATCTCAATCCCCTGGGGATCGATAAAAAATGCCTCCCTAAACAGAGCTTTCGCAGCCCTATTTTCATCCAGCAAGGCGTTTACATCCGCCAGTTCTGACAGGGTTTCCCCATCCTCCCGTCTGAATCGGGCGGCTTGTTCCATGTATTTCAGGGCTTCCTCAAAATTCCCTACGCCTTTATAACTCCGGCCCACTAAAAGAAGTAAAGCCGGATCGTGCTGGTTATCCCCTTCTCCCAAAAGGTTCCGGAAAAACCCCAGGGCAGTTAAAAAAACAAAATGCTTAACTGCATAAAGACAGTTATCAATTTCCCCCAGCTTCCCTCCAGATAGCGGCTTTCCCCCGGAAAACGGCTCTCCTAGACGGTCCAGAAAGTCGAAAAAACTCTTCCATTGGGAGAAAACAAACCTTCCACGATCGGTATCATCCTCCAATTCCGCAAGTTTTTTTAGCCGTTCCTGCCACCAGGATAGGCATTTAAGAGCAAAAACTACCCCTGCATGATCAAAATCTAGCGCCAGGGCTTCGTTTAAAGCAATCCGGGCTCCCTCCGGATCCGGAATTTTCAAGCTCTGATAGGCTTTCTGCAAGAGCCCATCTACCGATTTTTCAGTGTCCATTTCTGGGTGTTTTATTGTACCATTATTTTTTGTTATATACAAGATCTACGAAAAGTATTTTGTAGAAAGATTCGTTCTGCTTGACAGAATAATAATAAGAATTATTATTAAATAATGGATAAACGAAAATATAGCGCCAGGCGGGAAGCGATCCTAAACCTGCTCCGGTCTACGACGATCCATCCGGGAGCCCAATGGATTTACAAACAGCTTAAACATCAAATTCCCAGGCTTTCTCCGGGTACCGTTTACCGGAATTTGAATATTCTGCGGAAGGAGAGAATGGCCGTTTCTCTGGGTGTAATTCGGGGGGAGGAACGATTTGACGGAATTACAAAACCTCACCCCCATCTTATATGTTCCTCTTGTGGAGTTGTAATTAACCTTCCCTTCGATACGGCAGATGTTTTGGTTAAGCATTGTAAAGAACTTTCTGTGGATGATTCATTTTTAATTGATTTCCGGCAGACTGTGTTTTATGGTTTATGCAGCGCTTGTCAAAAGAACCAATGCGGTGATCCGGAAGCCGCTTGAATTAAAACACCGGCTTTGGCCGATGTAATATATGTTATTAAGGAGAAAAAAATGAAATGGGTTTGTCAGGTTTGTGGTTATGTACACGAGGGGGATAGTGCCCCGGATGAATGCCCTGTGTGCAAGGCTCCGTCTTCCAAGTTTACCCAGCAAAAGGGAAACATGGGTTTTGCTTCGGAGCATGTGGTAGGCGTTGCCAAAGGTGTGGATCCGGAAATTATAAAAGGACTTCAGGCGAATTTTAACGGTGAATGCTGCGAAGTGGGAATGTACCTTGCCATGGCGCGGGTTGCACACCGGGAAGGATACCCGGAAATCGGCCTGTACTGGGAAAAGGCAGCCTGGGAGGAAGCCGAACACGCCGCCAAATTTGCAGAATTGCTGGGCGAGGTAATCACAGACAGCACCAAAAAAAAACCTGGAACTCCGCATCGAAGCCGAACAGGGCGCCTGTGCGGGAAAAACAGATATTGCCAGGCTGGCAAAAGAAAAAGGACTGGACGCCATCCATGATTCGGTACACGAAATGGCCAGAGACGAAGCCCGTCATTGTGCCGGTTTCCGGGGTCTTCACAAGCGATATTTCGGGTAAAAATACAGTATTGTTTTCCGGTGTCAGCTATTTAAACATTGCTTTACTTCTTCCCGAAAATCCCTGCCAACTTTCCTAATATTCCCTGTTTTGGCAGTTGCTTAACAACCGGGAGGGATGCTTGTTTTACATTCATTTGTTCGGCGGCTGAAACCGGAGCGGGATCCGGCATACTGTGACTGTGATTACCGGCTTTGGTCGGCTTTCCGCGGCGTTTATTTCTGCTCCGGCCAGAACCGGCACTTTTTGTCGGAATATGTTTTCCCCGGTTATATTTTTCTTTGTAATAGGCCATGCGTTCTTCAAAAGAGAGTTCTGACAAGTCTTGCGATTGTTCCCGTCCTCCGGGGTTTTTGCTTCGGTGATTCCGGCGGTCGGTATGGCCTGGACGGGTTTTGTTTTCCCGATCATCATAAAAATCTGTCCTAATCCGGATCCCTTCGCTTTTGTCTGTACCGAAGAGGGATTCGTCGGCAATTTGAGAGGGGATCTTTTTGCCAATATATTTTTCGATATCCGGCAGTTCGTACACATCCTGTTCGCTGGCCAGGGTAAGGGCTTTGCCGGTCTTACCCGCCCGGGCGGTTCGGCCAATGCGGTGAACATAATTTTCCGATTCTACCGGTAGGTCATAATTAACTACCAGAGCCAGGTCTTCTATGTCCAGACCCCGGGCGGCAACATCCGTAGCCACCAGAAAACGGTTATGGCCTGCTTTAATGTCGTCAATTATTTTCAGCCGTTTTACCTGGGGAAGATCGCCGATAATAAATTCACATTCAATACCGTTGATTCGCAGGCGTTTGGCGACAATTTCTGTAAATCGCTTGGTATTACAAAAGACAATTGCGCTTTCCGGTTC
>JAIRRF010000327.1 GCA_031256115.1 Treponema sp. | reverse complement strand
TCGGGGAGCCAGCCCAGATAACTTCCTTCGGTTAAAACCCAGGGCTGCTGGGTTTCTCCTTCTTTTACAATCCGCCGGTCCATCACTGCCAGAACAGTTTTTTCCCGTACATAACCAAGGGATATGCCGTTGGTGCTTGGTTCGTTATATACACGGGTATAAGATGCGGTAACTACACCATAGCCAAGGATGGTCCGGGACAGGGGCGGCGTTGAAGGGGGGGCGATCCCGGCTTTTGGAGAGCAGCCGGGAATTACCATTATCAAAAAACTCAAGTATAATATAATAAAGTGTTTATGAGACATTCCCCTAAAAGTATAGTGTTTTTTGCTTTTTTCGTCATCGTTTTTGCTGCCGGGGCTTTACCGGCCTGGGCAGAAACCCGGGCTTCTGCCCAGGCAGAAAATGTTGATTCCGGCCGAGGCTACGGATTTGCCATTTCAACCGGGCTTGGTTTTCTTTTCGGCACATCCTATGAAATTGTATATCAGTACACAGGAGAAAAAGACTATCTTAGCGAACTTCAATGGAATATCAAACCACTTTTATTTATGGGGATAAATCTTGATTTTGGACTAAAAAACCCAATGAAAAAACCGGGCTTTTTTGCCGGCCTGGGATTCAAGTCCGCCCTGCCGATGGAAACGGGGATAATGGAAGACCGGGACTGGATGCAGCCTTCAACAGTACCCGGAGCTCTTACTCATTTTTCATCCCATGAGAATCACACCAGAGCAGCGCTGTTTGTTAATCATGATGCCGGATTATCCCTGCCTTTACGGAAACTTGTGTTAAAATTTCATTTTAATCTGGATTATATGTACTTTAAATGGGAAGCGTTAAACGGTTATACCCAATACGATCCCGCAGATTCATATCCAAGTATACCCTGGAATTCCGGTTTTCCAAAAATACCTTTTTCCGGTACCGGTATTCGTTATACCCAGCACTGGTTTTTACTTAGCACAGGAGCAGGGGCGGAATTTCCCCTGGGCCGCTTTACCTTTTCCGCATCTGTTATTATAGGATTATCCAACTGCATCGCCACAGATGAGCATTTAAGCAGAGATCCGCCTTTTAAGACCACCGCTTATTTGTCGAATGGTTTTGCAATTAAACCAAAGATGGGCACTTTTTTTTCTTTATCCAACCGTTTTGATCTTGGCCTTTTTTTTGGATATTTGTACATAGGTGAAACCAGGGGAGGCTCTTTGTTTGAAGATACTAACGGCGTTCAATATTTTATTTTGGATATAGAAGGCGCCCGTTTAAAAGTCTTTGAGGGAAATCTGCTGTTGAGATACCGTTTTTAATAATCGTGATGTCCGGAATCGGGGTTTATAACAATTGTACCGGATCTACATCGATTTCGATGTACACCGTATTCTCTTTCTCTTTTTCATATTGCTTCAGCGTTGCTTTTACCGCCCGGTTAAGTATTCCCATTGAGGGCCCCCGGAAGAGAAGCTGTACGCGGTAACTGCGATTTTGCATGCCGATGGGACATTCTGCAGGGCCCAGAATTTCTCCCTCAGCCGGGAGCAATGGCCGGGCCAAAACAGCAAGACGTCCGGCGGCTTTATGGGCTTTTTCTTCTTTTCTTGACCGGATGACCAGACGGATTAGCCGAGAATAGGGAGGAAAACCTAAAGCCGAACGCTGGGCCAATTCGGCTTTAAAAAAACCTTCCACATCCAGAGAGCAGGCTTTAAGGATTACCGGGTCATAGGGCCGCAGGGTCTGGACAATCACCCGGCCATCGGGAAAGAAACGGCCTGCCCGGCCTGCCACCTGGACAATCAGGGAAAATGTCCGTTCCGCCGCCCGAAAGTCCGGCAGATGAAGTCCCGTATCGGCAAAGACTACCCCCACCAGCCGTACTCCCGGAAAGTTCAAACCCTTGGCAACCATCTGGGTGCCCAGGAGGATGTCGATTTCTCCGGCCTTAAACTTACCAAGAATTTCTTTCAGGCTTCCCTTTTTTCCTGTGGTGTCCGCATCGGCCCGTTGGATTCGTAAACCGGGAAAAGTATTCCGGACTTCTTCTTCGATAAATTCCGTTCCGAATCCGCTAAAACCTGCCTCCAGGGAACCGCATTGCGGGCATGAGACCGGGGGGCGGGTTTCGTATCCGCAGTAATGGCAGAGGGCCTTGTTTTTACTTTTGTGATAGGTTAAGGAAACAGAACAACGCTTACAACCAAGTTCAAAACCGCAATTCAGGCAATGGTAAAAATAGGCAAAGCCCCGGCGGTTAAGAAAGAGAATAGTCTGTCGTTTCATCATAAAAGTTTGGCGGATCTCTTCTTTTAATTCATCTGAAAGGGAGCCTGCGGTTTTTTCCAGGCTGACCGGAATAATATCCGGTGGCTTTCCTCCGGAAAGAAGCCGGCTCAGGGAATAACGCCGGATAAGCCCTTCCTGCATCAGTTTCCAGGCTTCTGCCGAAGGAGTGGCGGAACCCATTAGGAGAAGCGCCCCTTCGGCGGATGACCGGTGCATGGCGATTTGCCGGGCATGATAACGGGGAGAATTACCCGATTTATAGGAGCCGTCATGTTCTTCATCGATGATGATAAGTCCCAGATCCCGCAAAGGGGCAAACACCGCCGACCGGGGACCCGCAACAATCCGGGCCTCTCCCCGGCGGATCCGCATCCACTGACCAAGACGTTCACTGCCAGTCATAGCCGAATGAAGAGTTGCCGCAGCTGTGCCGAAACGCCTGCCGATTATTTCTGCTGTCTGGTGTGTTAGGGATATTTCCGGTACCAGGTAGATAACCGAACGGCCCATCTTTAAGATTCGTTCCGCAAGACGCAGAAACACTTCGGTCTTTCCCGATCCGGTTATTCCGTAAAGATAAGCCATGTTCAAGCCGTCTGTTTTTTTTGAGCCGGGTTTTTTCATACATGCCATGTCAGCCAGAACGGAAATTTTTTCCAGAGCATCCTGCTGCTCTGTTGAAAGAGAAATGTCAGTACGATTGGCAAAGCTATTAGTGCAACCTTGATCAATGCTGCTGTCAAAATCCCAGGGAAAGACTGTATCGGAGACAGCCCTCCGTCCCGAGGGGATCATCGCCCCCAGGGCTTCCCCGGGGCTGCAAAGATAATACGAGGTCATCCATCTGGACAGAGCGATGTCCGTTTTGTCAAAAATTGGTTCCTTATCAATAACCCGGAGGATCGGCTTAATTTTTTCCAGAGAGGGGAAGGCCGGGATTTTATCTCCAGCGTCAACGACATAGCCCAAAAGTTCTCTTTTTCCGAAGGGGGCTATTACCCGTTTTCCGGGACTTGCTTCTCCCCTGTCGTCACAGCGGTAACTGAAGGATTGTTCCAGGGGAAGGTCAAAGACTATTTCCAGATAACTGTTCACGGATGGTTAAAGGGGATTATCCCTCATTCCGGCGGCATAGTTCCCGTCAAGTTCACAGAGTTTTGCCCTAAGGGTTTTCATGTCCTCCCATACCGGAATCTTGAGACTTTCGTCCCGGAGCAAGGCGCTGGGATGAAAAGTAGGAAGCAAAGGGATATTGAATTCACCGTCCATGAACAGGGTTCCCCTGAATTGGGTAAAGATCCCCCGGAGCCTGGTTATCCCTTCGTTGCTGTCCAGCAAGGTTTTAAGAGCGGTATTCCCCGCCGCAAGAATTACCGGAGGTTTCAGAATTTTTATCTGCCGGACAAGGAAAGGAACGCAGGCGGCAATTTCATCCGGTTGAGGATTACGGTTTTCCGGGGGTCTGCATTTTATGACGTTGGCGATGTAGCAATTTGTCTTCCTGGAAAGGCCGATCTTTCCCCTGGAGTCCAGTATTTTGTCCAGAAGCTGTCCGGCCCGGCCCACAAAGGGCTTTCCTGTGGCATCTTCTTCTGCGCCGGGACCTTCCCCGATTACCATTACCAGGGGATTCATCACTCCTTCACCGGGAACCGTATTGGCACGGCCAGCGCAGAGTCCGCAGCTGGTACAGGAAGCAATATCCCTGGCCACGGCTTCCAGAGAATCCTGTACCTCTAATATTGCCTCCGTGTGGTTCCGGCTATATCCGCCGGAAAGAAAGTCTCCGGCGAGATTAAGAAAAGACGCTACCCTGGTTTTTTCATTTTCGGTCATTATGTTTATATTAAAACCCGTCAGGGCAGGGAAGAGCAATAGAAATAAAGGTTAAAAACCAAAAAGAGTTTTTACATTTTCCTCAATTTGTTCTGCCAGGGTTGGCAGGTCAGTCTCCCGGATTTCCGCTGCCTTTTTATAAACCTCTTCCACCATGCCCGGATGAGCGGGCTTTCCCCGGTGGGGAACCGGCGCCAGATAGGGGCAGTCTGTTTCCAGAAACAGTTTGTCCGGGGGAACCGCCTTGCATGCTTCCTGAATATTCCGGGCATTCTTGTATGTGATATTTCCCGCAAAGGAAATAAAATAACCAAGGCGAAGAAAAGATTGCAGCTCCGTCGGGCCGTAGGAAAAACAATGTACTACCCCCCGGACTTGCGGATACCGGGCCAGAACTTCCGCAGTTTCTTTGGCAGCATCCCGGGAATGGATGATCACGGGAAGTTCAAGCTTTTGGGCCATATCCATCTGCATTTCCATTAGTTCCCGTTCACCTTCAAGGTTTTCATGATTCCGGTTGTGATCCAGGCCGAACTCTCCCAGGGCGCATATGTGCTTTCGTAGAGCGATAATGTCCTTTTCCAGTTCCATTACCATCTTTTCCCGGTTGGTAATAGATAGACTCCAGGGCCATAGGCCGCTGGCAAAATGTACCCGGTTATAACAGGAAAATTCATGTATGCGGGTACTTAGATCTCCCGGTTCCAGGCTAATGTCGATGATATTAATATTATCTTTACTAAAAAGATCTGCCAGAGTCTGACGGGTATCAATACCCCGGCCTTCAAGGCCGGAAAGATGCGCATGGGTATCAATCAGCGTGTGCATAATCGTTGACCTGGGTAAAGGGCTTTGTTATGATATTTATTAAAGCGCCGGGGTGGTGGAATGGTAGACACCGGGGACTTAAAATCCCCTGGCCGCAAGGCCGTGTGAGTTCAAATCTCATCCCCGGCAGCATAACATCACCCCAGGTGTTCTACAATTATATCCCGCAGGGTATTCTTGTGGATGGATACGACAGCCTGTTCCCGTTCATAACTTTCTGTTGAATCTGAAGCATGGGCGGTATTTACCATCACATTGCTCCCGAATTCCCGGCGGACTGTCCCTTCAGGGGCTTTTAGGGGATCCGTAGGACCCAGGACTTCCCGTATTTTTTGCACCGCCCCTTCCCCTTCATAGACGAGAAGCATTGTCTTAACGGGTTTGTTCTTTTCGTCGGAACCGGGACGGCTGCCGGACATAAACTCAATAATATCCCCGAACCTGCATTCAGCATATTCCCAGCCAAAACTGTTGGTAAACATTTTTTTTGTTTCTTCGCTTATGGAAATATCAAATTCCTTTTCCAGAATTTTTACTGCTTTTTCTCCGAATACCGGAGCAAGTTTTTCTACCAGGGGAGCTTCTACGGGGCCGTAGAATTCCAGAGCTTCCTCCAGGGTAAACTGGTGAATTTTAATTCCAACAATCCGCATGCCGGTCCGGGAAAACATATCGATAATTGTCCCGGGTTTGGAAGAAGCATAGTTCCAGTTGTCCGGCTTTATAATGACCAGAGTCTGTTCAATTACGGAAGGATCGGGATATTCCACATTGGCCACAATATTTTCCCTGCCTTTTAGGAACCGGGTAATTAAATTAAAATCCGTGTCGGCCTCCTTTTGACTCCGGGGAGTAATAACCGCCGGTTCAAAATAGCTTACCTTTTCGGGATCGGCGGAATCAAAGATAAGATCCGCATAGGTATCCCGGATTGTTTCACCCGTCAGGGATTCAATGGTTCTGTGCTCAGGATGAAGGGAACCGCAGATAACCGAAAGCTTGCTGCATGCGTCTGTTCCTTTAAAAAGGAGAAGCAAAACGCGGTGGGGTCTTCCGCCGGAAATAAAATTTTGTTCCACATAATCCGCCAGCAGGGTAATGTCGTGTTTTGGGTTTTGATCCCTGAGGAGTCCGGCATATTCCATGACAAAGTCTTCGTCCGGAATGAACATCTGCGCTCCCACCAGTTCCAGATCCAGCCGGGAAAGGAGCCGTGCAATTACTCCTCCGGTTCTGCTCTTCGCAATGGTGTAGGGAGTCACCATAACATAGGAAAGTTCGTCAATCATAGGAGCCCATTGTACTACTTCTTTATTGCTTGTTACAATACCGTATGCGGAATCCTTTAGCGCTCAAATTTATGCGTAACATCGGCATTATGGCCCACATTGATGCGGGAAAAACTACTACCACCGAGCGGATTCTCTTTTATTCGGGCAAAACACACCGTATCGGAGAAGTGGATGACGGCGAAGCGATAATGGACTGGATGGAACAGGAACAGGAACGGGGAATTACCATTCAAAGCGCCGCCACAACCACATACTGGAAACGCGGTGAAAATTCCTATCATATAAATATTATCGACACTCCGGGTCATGTGGATTTTACTGCCGAGGTTGAACGGTCATTAAGGGTTCTGGACGGGGCAGTGACGATCCTGGACGCCGGAAAGGGAGTGGA
>JAIRRF010000305.1 GCA_031256115.1 Treponema sp. | reverse complement strand
TTAAAAACCGTGTCTGCCCAATTTTCGGATAAAATCTGGAGTCCGGAAATTACCGGCATCTTTAACTTCGATTATATCAAGATGGACGAGCAGTATATCGTCACAGACTTTGAACGGCTTCAGCGGCTGCTCGTATTGGATGAAGGAACCCAGTCTTTGGTAGTATTCACTGATGATGCCAAACAAAGCAAATCAATTGCTGCCGCAATACAAAAGCTCTTGGGGCCTGACAATGTAGTTACCGAATGGCGGGAGAATTATTGGGTTGCGGTGATGGATATGGTTTGGCCCATATATACTACCCTGTTTATGGTATTCCTGATTGTGGCCGGTTTTCTTATCATTAACACTGTTGTAATGATCATCCATGAACGGGTCAAGGAAATCGGCATGATGGGCTGCCTTGGCATGACACGCGGAGAAATTGTCATGGTGTTCTTTTATGAATCTGTTTTCCTTGCAGCTTTGGGCGCGCTGGCTGGAGTAATAATCGGAGGACTTATAGCCGGTATAGGGCAAAATTTTCCATTACGCATGGGGGATCTCTACGGGAATACATTCAGCGAAATGCCTCTAAGCAGCGCAATTTTTTTCGATTTTAATTTTTGGATACTCCTTCGGGCATGGCTCATGGGTGTGGTAACAGCTTCGGTTTTTACCCTGATCCCATCGTTAAAAAGCGCCTTCGTTGAACCCGTCGAAGCGTTACGAAAATAGCGGGAAGTTGTTTGTAATTACGGAGGATTATTTATGAATAAGAAATTCTTTATTATTTTATTAACAGCGTTCACGGCGAACACGGCTTTTTCCCAAACACCAACGGCGGCGGAATTGCTGCGCCAGGTAGACAATAACGAGATTTTCAAGACCATCGAGTACGAAGGGGAAATGATTATCGAGTATCAAAACCGGCGTTATGTTAAAACCATGAAAGCCTGGGCCAGGGATAATTCCAACAGCTTTATTGAATTCACCAATTCCGAGGACAGGGGAACCAAATATCTAAAAAGAGGCGGCAGGCTTTATATGTATTCACCGGATAATGAAGGTGTAATGCTCATATCAGGCCATATGCTTAAGGAATCAATGATGGGCTCGGATATGTCCTACGAAGATACGATTAACAACGATCCCCTTTCCAGCCGCTACAACCCGGTTCTTCAGGGCTCCGAAATCTGGAACAGGCGCGATGCCTGGGTATTGGATTTAACTGCAAGGAACAAGACTGAAAGCTACCCCAGGCGGAAACTCTGGATAGACAAAGAGACAGGGGATCTGCTTCATTACGAACTCTTTGCCCTTTCAGGTGCAAAACTCAAGGAGTTCAATTTAATCAGGGTGGAAACCATAGACGGCAGGCGTTTTCCCGTAGAAGTGGAAATCCGGGATCTCCTTCGCAAGGGAAGCAAGACTACTTTTAAAATGAAAAACGTTATCCTGGACAGACCCATCCCCGATTCGGTGTTCAGTCAGAGGAATCTGGAACGGTAAGCCAGCAATACCGCCGACAATACCGATTGATGCTTGTTTAGATATGGGAAATAATATGGCATGAACCAGGAACAAATAAAAAAGTCCCTTCTTGCCATTGCAGATGCTCCACTGGAATTTTCTGTAATACTTTCGGGGAAAAAAAGCAGCAAGGTAAACGGTATTTATAAAACTGACACCAGAGAAATAGTTCTTCATAATCGTAATTTTTCAGGTGATTCCACCGGAGAAAACCTGCTTATCTATACGGCGATCCATGAATATGCCCACCATCTGCACGCCTGCGCCCGTGGAGGAACCCTTTCTGCCAGAGCTCATACCTGCGAATTCTGGGCGATTTTTCACGAATTGCTGGAAAAAGCTGAGGAAAAAAAAATATACAAGAATGTTTTTTTAAACAATGATGCTTCCGGAAACGGTAATTCTGATTCATTAAAACTGGAAAAACTTACTGCCTTAATAAAAAGAAGATTCCTTGAAGAAAACGGCAGTCTTTTAAAAGAATTTGGAAAGCTGCTCCTTAATGCCAATGATCTCTGCGAAAAAATAGGCGGCCGTTTTGAGGACTATGTAAACAGGATCCTCGGAATCCCTATGCTGGCAGCGCAAACCGCAATAAAGACATACCAGTACGACTTGGACACAAGAGTTGGGGTGGATAATATGCGTTACCTGGCAGGGATCCGCAATGAAGACGACCGGGCCGACGCAGAAAAGGCCCTGCTCACAGGAAAAAGCCCCGACTCGGTCAAGAATTCCTTAAAAAACAAAAACCTATCCGCTTTAACTCAAACAGAAGATGATCAAAAACTGCGGCTTCAAAAAGAAAAAACCCGCCTGGAAAGGACTATTATTACTTTAAGCAGGCGGCTGGAAGAAGTGGAAGAAGAATTGGAAAAATTACATTTTTAATTACTGAATATATAAACGGAAATACAATGAGAAAGATAATAACAGGCATTTTATTGTTTGGATTTGTTGTTACAGGATTTCTTGATGCTTTATTGCATGGTAAAACAACTTATTCTTCAATAATGGGAATGGATATAAACAGAGTATATTTTTACACTTTTTTTTTATTAGTAATAGGTTGTTGGCTTCTATATAATAAATGGTTTGTGGGAATAGGATTTTTAACTTTAGCAACATTTAGCTCTTATTTTATTGAATTTATTATTATGCATAATTATTTTGCATCGGTATTTATATACATGGGAATAATAATAGATATAATTGTCAGAAAGAAAAAGAACTGGCTGGTTCCCTTGATTATTATTGGAGCAATGCAAGGTATTGCTTTTCAAACAACCACGTTAAGTCCTTATATGGTAGGGAGTATGGAATTTCTGGCTTTATGTACAGGTTCTGTTTTTATAATAATATTTTTTGGAAAATAATTATTATTTACAAATGGATGTCACTCTTTCCAGGGAAAGAAAAACGATTTTAAACTCCGTTTACCGGTTTTATCCTTTTCTTCCGCCAGTAGTTCCTCCCAGGGGATCTTTACCTGTTTCCAGCCCTTTTTGAATAGATCACCCCCCTGCTCTGCTGTCCGGGTTTCCAGCCAGTCATACTTTAAAAGCCGGAGACGCAGGGCTTCGTCCAGATATAACAACGGA
>JAIRRF010000246.1 GCA_031256115.1 Treponema sp. | reverse complement strand
GTTAACAGCAAGCAGCATTTAGAGGACCTTTTCCATGACAAGTAATTAATGATACCTGTCAATGCTTCCCATGACCAGCCCCCGGGGGTATACTTATTTCAGGAGAAAAAAATGGCGGCAAAGGGTATTTCTTTCCAGGACCGGCTTATTGGTGCGGCGGTTCCAGTGGGTGCCCTAAGGGGCAGTGAAAGCACAGGGGTGGGGGAGTTCCTTGACCTAATCGAGTTTGCAGGCCTTTGTGTTGATATGGATGTGTCCCTGATTCAAATACTCCCGGTGAACGATACCGGTTATGAAAGTTCGCCTTACAGCACCCTCACAGCTTTTGCTTTGAATCCCCTGTACATCAGACTTAAGGCTCTTGAAGAAGCAGCGCCGTTTTCGGCGGAAATCGAAGATCTGGGAAATCAATTTAACAAAGAAAACCGTTTTCCCCATTACCAGGTGATTTGCGGAAAAATGGAACTGCTGCGAAAGATCTATCTGGCGAACAAAGAGGCTGTCGAAAAAGATGCACAATCCGGAGCCCTTGCCGGATGGATAAAAGAAAATACCTGGGTTAAAACTTATGCGGTGTTTCGCAGGCTAAAAGAAATCAACGGAGAAAAAAGCTGGAAAGAATGGGAACGGTACAATCAGGTAAGCACCGAAGACATTAACTCCCTTTGGGAGGATCCCGCCCTTAAAAAAGAACATCTTTTCTGGGCATGGCTGCAGAAAGCCCTGGACCAACAATTTTCCATGGCCGCCCGGACAATACGCAGCATGGGGCTTTTGCTGGAAGGGGATCTCCCTATTTTAATGAACGAGGATTCCTGCGATGTTTGGTCCAATCCCGGCATTTTTTGTTCCGATTTATCCGCCGGAGCGCCGCCGGATATGTACAGTCCGGAGGGTCAGAACTGGGGCTTTCCCATTTATAATTGGGAAGCACAGGCCCGGAACGATTATAGCTGGTGGAAGGCCCGGCTAAAAACGGCGGAAAAATATTACGATGCATACCGGATTGATCATGTGCTTGGTTTTTTCCGTATCTGGGCATCTTCCCGAAGGGACAATTCTTCCGCACTGGGCCGGTTTATTCCCTATGTACCGGTAACCAGGAAAAATCTGGAAAAACTGGGTTTTACCAGAGAGCGGATACGATGGCTTTCAGAACCACATATTCCCACCGGGGAAATAACCGCAGAGAAAGAGCAGGTCTTTCAGATCGCCCTTGATCGGATCGGAGACGAAGAATTGTGGCTTTTTAAAGAATGTATTAAAGGAGAAAAGGATATCTCTGCCCTGGGCTTCTGTCCCGCCGCAGAAACAACACTAATAAAGGCATGGCATAACCGGCTCTTTTATGAATACGAGGAAAATAATTTCTTTCCTGTCTGGTATTACCGTGATTCACGGGCTTATGCATCCCTTTCGGAAACAGAACGGGAAGATCTGGAAGAACTTCTTCTGAAACACAGGATCGAATCGGAAAATATCTGGGAAAAGGAAGGAATGAAACTTCTTTCACTTTTAACAGAATCTTCTTCTATGCTTCCCTGTGCAGAAGATCTGGGAGCAGTGCCTGAATGTGTACCGTCTGTACTTTCTAAACTGCGAATTTTGGGACTTCGGGTAATTCGATGGTTCCGGCGCTGGGACGAAAAAGGTCAGCCCTACATACCATTTAAAGATTATCCGGAATTATCGGTCTGTACCCCGGCGGTTCACGACAGTTCTACCCTGCGCGAATGGTGGGATACCGAAGCGGATCAACATAGCTTTGCGGGTTTTATCGGCGTACCCTCGCTGCCCAAGGTATATAACCCCGGCACGGCAAAGATCATATTAAAAAATACCGCCGCAGCAGCTTCCAGGTTCCGGGTTTTCCAGATCCAGGATCTGCTCCATTTGTCCAAAAAGTGGTATGCCGAAGATCCGGCCTTTGAACGGATCAATGTACCCGGCACTGCCAACACATTTAACTGGACCTACCGGCTGCCGGCGGCGATCAGCGAAATCCGCAAGGACCACAACCTGATCCAAAGTGTTAAAGAACTGGCTGCAGTAAAACCTGCCGGAAAGAAGTAATATGATACGCCATTCATATTTCTTTTTACTGGTTCTGATCTTTGTTTTTCCAATCAGTGTTTTTCCACAACAGGTTCCTGCCGCCTCCGGCCTCCGGGATTATGTGGGATTGATCAATAAAAGCTACCATCCGGACATTGTTGTTTTTTTTGAAAAGATAAAAGCCGATCTTGCAAAAAGCAAAGGAAACGAAGACGTAATTAAGGCAATCGACATCTTCCTCAGGGGAGACAGCGGTTCAGGTTTTGTTTACAGTGATGCCAGGGGAAATCTCTATGTACTCACCAATGACCATGTCATCTCCCAGGCCAGTACGCTTTCCATAACTTTTGAACGGCAAGATGGTTATAAAAGAAGGTTCGACAACCTGAGAATCATTGCCGCTGATGAAGAACTGGACCTGGCTATTTTGGCTTTTCCTGCCGCAGATAGGCCGACAACCCGGGGAATGAGTTTTCTTGACCGGCCTGTACAGGAAGGGGAGGATGTTTTTTCTGCGGGATTCCCCGGTTTGGGGATTACTCCCATCTGGCAATTCGGACGGGGCATGGTATCCAATGCTGCCGCCCGGTTCCAAAAAAGCATTAGTGATGAAACCTTGATGGGGCCCTTTATTCAGCATACTGCTCAGGTAGATCCGGGAAATTCCGGGGGCCCCCTTCTGGTAGTCCAGCAGAACGCGCCGTCAGGATATGCCGTTGCGGGAATTAACACCCTGGTAGCCGTAGGAAGACAGGCGGCAAATTATTCCATTCCTGTGAATACAGCCCAGGATTTCATCAACGCTGCCTTGAATCCCAGGCCGGAAACTTACAGGGATACCCTGGATCAGAGACTTACCAAATTTGTTGAAGGACTTGCAGGTAACAGGGCAGTTTATCCCCACATTGCAAAATACCTTTCTTCTGCCTGTGTGGGGGAAAATGCTGAATATGCCATGTCGGAGATGTATGATAAAGGCAATGCTTCGGTAAGGCGGGCTTTCATAGAAAAAACCGAGGACAGTGTTGTGGGCGCCATGGGTTATGCCGTTGCCTGGATCATAGAAAACAGCTTCCGGAGTTCCGGAACCATAAAGGCTTCAATAAAAGAAATAACCGGCGCCGGTGAAGAATATACGGTGATCTTTACCATAAACAACAAGGAACACAGCTCCAAATGGATAAGAGAATACAGCAATTGGAGGATAAGATCCTTTGGAACTGTAGCGGCCGGAGACAAAAAATTACTTTCACGGAAGCTGTCAAAAAGAGAAACGGAAAAAAAATTGAGGCTGGGCAGCGCTTTTCATATTGATACCGGTTATGCTTATCTTTTGGAAAAGGAATCTTCGGTTCTTTTTGCTTCCGCTGAATTTTTTTATTATAATTTTGGGACTCAGCTATATTATGCGGGAACCGATTATTGGAGTATTGGATTATACGGCTTCTATCGGGCAGACATACCTGTCGGCAGTTTCGGCCTTATGCCTTTTGTTCGATTAGGTTTTGACTACCAAAATGACAAGGAATACAAGGATGCTATCGGCAGTGACTTGGAAATAGGTTTTCCCATCGCATTTTATGGGCAGGCCGGGATAAAAATAACCACAGCCCATGTACCGGGACTTTATATGGGCGCCGGTTATCAATATAATCTTTTTAATTGGCACGATGACAAATTTAATAAAACCCCCCTTAAAAGGGCCGTTTGGTTCAATGTGGGCTATGCGTTTTAGGCGGACTATGCGTTTTAGAAATTAATTTGTTTTTCCAAAAGGGGCCCCTGCACTTTGCAAGGGTCCCTTTTTTTAAAAGCTCTCTTATCGCTTCTCCCGCCTCTCCTTCCGACCAGGAAGCCAGTTTCGCCAGAATCCGGGCGCCTTCATCCACAGTATAACAACGCCGGTTCCGCCGAAAAAAATCCTTTAAGCTTTGTTCTTCCCTAAGTTCCGTACTGCCTTCTCCGGAGCATACATCGCAGCAATGCTCCGCCGGTTTTTCTCCGGTTCCTGCATAATTTAACAGGCGGAGCAGCGCTTCCCGGCGGCATTGAACAACATCTCCGGCATATCCAAAGAGCTGTTCAAACCGCAGCTTGTCCTGCATGTTTGTTACCTGCTTTAAACGCCGGGAATCATCCGGACCCCAAAGAAGAATGGCCATTGATTGCTGTCCATCCCGTCCTGCCCGCCCGGATTCCTGTAAATATGCTTCAACCGATGGAGGGCAGTCCCGGTGTATCACTGTCCGGATATCGGCCTTATCAACGCCGAGACCAAAAGCGCAGGTGGAGACCAGGACTGCTTTTGGATTATGAAGATACCAGGTTTCCAGTTCTTTTTTTTCTTCACGGCTTAGTCCCGCATGGTAAAAGCGAATCTCCCCGGACCAATCTTCAGCTGTTTCAGTCAAGTTATTCCTTAGGTACCTGGCAAGTCGCTCTGTGCCGGAGCGGGAAGAACAAAATACAATGGCAGGTCGCAGGTTAGATAAAAGGAGATCCCGGACAGCCAAATTACGAAGTATGCAGGCCTTTGCCCGGTATTCGATGTTGGGCCGATCCGGATTTCCAATAATTTTTCTTGCGGCGCCATCATCGCCAAAAATATACCGTTCAATTTTTTCCAGCACCGGGGCGGAAGCGGTGGCGGTAAAGGCTGTTACCAGGGGCGGCCGGGCTGCCCGCAGAATTGAATGGATTTCCAGGTAGGAAGGACGGAAGCTTTCCCCCCATTCGCTTACACAATGCGCTTCGTCAATTACCATATGAATAATCCCAAGCCGGGGAAGTTGTTCCTGCACTTTTGGGCTTAGGAGTACCTCCGGGTTGGCAATAATAAATTTGCTTTCCCCGGAAAGGATTTTTTTCCAAACCTTTTCCCGTTCTTCATCACTTTGCCCGCCCCGGATCAAAACAGGGGAAAATCCCCGTTCAGTTAAACGCCGTTCCTGATCCGCCATGAGGGAAAGAATGGGATATATTACCAGGGTGGGGCCGGAGAGCAGCATGGCAGGAAGTTGAAAACAAAGGGACTTTCCCGCCCCGGTGGGAAGGATTACAATTTGCCGGCCTAAACTCTCCCCATCCTTCGAATCCTCCGGAACATCCGTATTATCCGTTTCCTGAGCAATAGATTCGCCGTCCGGCCAAACAGCCGGAATACCCGCGGCTTTGGCGGCTTCAAGCAGATTGGCGATAACCAGCCGCTGATAGGGAAAAAGATAATTCAATGAGAATAATTGTTTTACCGCATTGCCTAATGGGTCGCATCGATTTGTTTCATTAAAATTGCTCATCCCGGTATCCATAATGAACAGGGCAGTAAACTGTACCATGCTTGTATTAAAATTTAATCAAAAAAAAATTTTTTTGATTAAAGCATTATCCCTTGCTTTACCCTATAGGGAGCATGGATTACCAAAAAACGAATGAAGAACCGGGAGATTTGCTGCCCAGAGAAAAACTTTTATCAGGGGGGCCGGAAGCCCTGTCGGACAGGGAACTTCTCTCCATACTTCTTAACACGGGCATTAAAGGGAAAAATGTCCGTGTTTTGGCGGAAGAATTGCTGGAAAAATTGGACAGGTCCGGAAATATTCCATCTCTGAAAGAATTGGAGAAAATAAGCGGTCTTGGCCGGTCAAAAGCTTCTTTGGTTATTGCCATGCTGGAATTGGGCCGCCGCCGCTGGGGTATGAGGGAAACGAAGATTTGTTCACCCGAAGACGCCTATAACCTAATCCGGCATTATGCGGATCGCCGGCAGGAACGGTTTCTTTGCATTTCCCTGAACGGCGCACATGAAGTAATAGCCGTAAGGGTTGTTACCGTGGGTCTTGTAAACAAGACCATAGTCCATCCCAGAGAAGTATTTTCCGACCCGCTACAAGACAGGGCCAGTGCGGTATGTGTAGCGCACAATCACCCTTCGGGAAAACTAAAACCCTCCGAAGAAGATGATGAGATTACTTTACAACTTAAATCCGCAGCAAATATCCTGAGTATTCGTTTTTTGGATCATATTATTTTTTCCGCTGAAGGATATTACAGTTACAGCCGAGCGAGAAATCTATCGGAAAATGAGAAAAAACAATATTAGGAGTTTGCAGGAAAAATACAAAAATGCTTTTCCTACAGACTATCGCGAACTCTGCAAGAAACAAATCCAGGAAATTGTTTATAAAATAGGCTAAGCCCGACAAATTCCCAGGAGTGTGCTGTATGCATCCAGGGCGCTGTCACCCGAATTCCCTGCCAGAACTTTTTTGGTAAGGATCTTTCCCAGTTGAACGCCTTCCTGATCAAAGCTGTTAAGGTTCCAGACAAAACCCTGAAACATTACCTTGTTTTCAAAATGAGCCAGGAGGCTGCCAAGGGCGGCAGGGTCCAGCTGTTTCCCATGGATCAATGAAGAAGGACGTCCTCCGGGAAAGTATTTGTTTTTGTCCCCGTCGTCCTTGCCTTTTGCAAAGGCAGCAATCTGGGCAACAAGGTTTGCATTAAGTTTGGTCTGGCTGACCGAGCCGTCCACCTCTACATCATCATTACGCTGGTTCTCCGTAAAACCAACAAACTGCAGAGGAATAATATCTGTTCCCTGGTGGAGCAGCTGGTAGAATGAGTGCTGGCCGTTGGTTCCCGGTTCACCGAAAACTACCGGACCCGCGGCATAGGAAATTTCTGCGCCAAAACGGTTGACCCTTTTGCCGTTGGATTCCATATCCAACTGCTGTAAGTGTGCGGGAAAACGGGAGAGAGCCTGGCTATAGGGAAGTACCGCCGTGCTCGGGTAAGCCAGGAAATTCCGTTCCCAAACTCCGAGCAATGCGTCAAGAACAGCGGCGTTTTTTAGGATATCCTTTTCCAGAGAAAGTTTATCCGCCTCATGGGCGCCGGCAAGAAAATTGGAAAAAACCTCGGGGCCAAAAGCCAGGGAAAGGATCACGCCGCCCACGGCAGAAGTTGAAGAATACCTGCCCCCTATAAAGTCGTCTATATAAAAGGAATCCAAGTATGCCGGATTCCTGGCCAGAGGGCTTGTTTCGCTGGTTACCGCCACCATATGTTTTCCCGGTTCCAGCCCTGCCTTTGTAAGCTTATCCTTTACAAAAAGCTCATTGGCCAGGGTTTCCTGGGTGGTTCCGCTTTTTGAGACAAGGACAAAAACTGTTTCTGAGAGATCAACCGAAGCGGCAACGGCGGAAGCATCGTCGGGATCTACATTGGATATAAAAAAGGCATTAAGCTTTTTCTTTCCGTTCCGGATCGCCCAGTTATCCAGGGCCAGGTACATTGCCCGGGGGCCAAGATCCGAACCTCCTATGCCGATTTGGACAGCATTTTTAAAGGACTTGCCGGTGGTGCCTATGATTTTTCCCGCCCGTACCAATTCAGCAAAAGCCGAAAAACGGTTTAGTTCCTGCCTGTAAAATTCCCCAAGGTTTTTACCTTCATGGATCACTGTACCGCCCGATTGCCCCCTTAGCAGGTGATGGAGAACCCGGCGTTTCTCGCCGGTATTCATAATGTTACCGTCCAAAAGCGCCTGATACTTGACGATAAGCTCCTGTTCATCTGCCAGGGACTGTAAAGCTGATAATACCGGCTCATCCGCGGCTTTGGCTGCCCAATTATAAGAAAGACCTCCTGCCATGGGAGCGGTGCATTGCCGGATACGCTGCGAATCAAGTTTTACGGAAAAATCAAAGGATTTTCCGGCCGGTAAAAGGGAGTGCAACTTTGTCCAGGATGCGGTTTTATCAAAATCAATATAGTTCATGGGAAAAAGTATAACACAAGACCGGTAAAACTGCCAATATGGTCTCCGTAAAAGAGCTATAAAATGGCGAAATCTTCCCTGGTGCGCCGTTCGGTGACCGCGAACCTATGGTTCGAAACTTCCCGCCACCTGGCAAGTGGCTCAGACATTATTTCCCCTCCACTTTTAGTATCGGAGAAACTATACCACTTTATTGTTGTTTTTAGACTTCATGGAGCACTAGTGTTCCATAATATTCAAAATGACACAGGCGGTTATTTGCCTGGGTACTAATGTAAAATATTTACCATGCTCATTGACAGGCTAATAAGCATTAGATAAAGTGAAACACTGGAGAAGCACTTGAGCAGTCAATATGTGGCCAGAACATTGGAAACCGTAAAAAAAAGGTACCCCGAGGAAAACGAATTTCATCAGGCCGTGTCGGAAGTTTTGGGATCATTGGTTCCCGTTATGGAAAAAAACAAGGAGTTTGAAGAGGCAGGTATTCTGGAGCGGCTGACGGAACCGGAAAGACAGATTATCTTTATGGTTCCCTGGGTGGACGATAACGGAAAAGTTCATGTAAACAGGGGCATACGGGTCCAATATAATTCGGCCCTGGGGCCATACAAGGGCGGCATTCGTTTTCACCCATCGGTAAACACCAGCATAATCAAGTTTTTGGGATTTGAGCAAATCTTTAAGAATTCCCTTACCGGGCTGATGCTGGGCGGCGGAAAAGGCGGGGCGGATTTTGATCCCAAGGGTAAATCAAACAACGAAATAATGCGCTTCTGCCAGAGTTTTATGACCGAACTCTACAGGCATATAGACGCCGATACGGATGTTCCCGCCGGAGACATAGGGGTAGGCGCCAGAGAAATAGGGTTTATGTTTGGTCATTATAAAAGAATTAAAAATATTTTCAACGGCGTCCTGACCGGAAAGGGGCTTTTGTACGGGGGTTCATTGGCAAGAACCGAAGCAACCGGTTACGGATGTGTTTATTTCTGCGATGAAATGCTTAGGGACAGAAAAACGGGTTTTGAAAATAAAAAGCTGGTTATCTCGGGATCGGGAAATGTCGCCGTATATGCCGCCCAAAAGGCCCAAAGTCTTGGAGCAAAAGTTATTGCCATGTCGGACTCCGGCGGTTATGTATACGATGAAGAAGGTATTAAGCTTGATCTGATAAAAAACCTAAAAGAAGTTGAAAGAAAACGTATAAACGAATATGCCAAAGAAGTAAAAAATGCCAAATACGGAGAAAATTGTTTTGATATTTGGAACATCCCCTGCGATATTGCGATGCCCTGTGCTACCCAGAATGAACTTGACGCCAATGCCGCCCGGCAGCTTATAAAAAACGGATGCATGGCCGTAGTGGAAGGCGCCAACATGCCTTCGACTCCGGAGGCGGAAAAGGTTTTTACCGATGCAAAAATAGCATACGGGCCCGGTAAGGCCGCAAATGCCGGAGGTGTATCAACTTCGGGCCTTGAAATGTCCCAAAACTCCCAGAGACTTTCCTGGACCTTTGACGAAGTAGACGCAAAACTTCACAGCATTATGATAAATATTTATGCCGCCATAAAAAATGCAGCGGCGGAGTATAATACTCCGGATAATCTGGCAAACGGCGCAAATATTGCAGCTTTCTTAAAGGTAGCCCGGGCAATGCTTGCCCAGGGACTGTAAGTAGTCGATCCTTGCGTTCGCGGGCCAAAGGCACGCATACACACACCGCTTCTAGCGGTGATTTATTATAAATTTCCTTGCGTTCGCGGGCCAAAGGCACGCATAGTTACTCCCGGCAAAGGTTTAATGGTCTTAAACCGTAAATACTTAAAGGGATGTATGTCCATGGCATTGGGGAACCAGCCTTCAAGTTCATCGGTATCTATTATATTAAGGGCTGGACTAAAACAAAGGGGAAGAACTGTACCCCGATCCAGCAAAAGCTGTTCCGCTTCAGCCAGTGTCTCGAACCTGGTACCCCCCTCTTCCCCCATAGAACGTTCCATTAACTTTTCAAAGTCTTCATCGTCGTGGCGGGCTTCGTTTAAATTTGAATCCCTGCACCACATTTGTAAGAACGTATAAGGGTCTGCAAAGTCTCCAATCCAGGTAGTGGACCCGATTGTATAATCATCATGTTTCAGGGATTGAAAATACCGGGTAAAAGGAACAATGTCCAGCTTTACTGGTATTCCAAGCTGCATCCAGGCGCCGGCCATTAATTTAGCAATACGATCCGCATCTTCCGAAGGTGTAATCCGGATAACAATTTCCGGAAGCCCTACTCCCTTTGGGTAGCCTGCTTCTTCCAGAAGCCGCTGTGCATCTTCGGTATTTTGGGTTTCAAAACCATCTATTTCCGGATAACCGGAAATAGGGTAAATGAGGGTTTTGGCGGGAAGATAATAACCATCCCTCATTTCTTT
>JAIRRF010000209.1 GCA_031256115.1 Treponema sp. | reverse complement strand
CCGGGGCGGCCCCATCGTCCAATGCCTTCTGCACCGAAACTACGATATCTTTGGCTTTTCCTTTCTGGAGAAGTTCAGAGATTTCATTAAAAACTTCGGTAAAATTCTTATCTGCCATACAAAACTCCTTGTTTACGATCAGTATATGCCGGACAGTTCAATTTTCATTAGCAAACTTGCTCTAAACCAGCAAAAATTTGCTTAGCTTAATAATATCATAGAAAAGTATGTAACAGTATTGATCCCGTTATTATAGGCAATACCTGCCGATTTACTTAATTCGCTTACATTGATACCCGCCGCTTCAATGGAACCTATTCTTTTTTCCGGGAAGGGACAGGGTTCGGGAAAAGCGCAATTGTTTTTTCCCTCTTCATCCCGGCAGGAAGGGCATGCACCTGCACCATAAAAGGGTAAATCTCCGCCCGTTTTGCTTCGGAATTCCAGGGTCAACAATGTATGCCTCTCCCTGCCCAGAGTCATTCCCTCGTAGTCAAAGGAATCTTCCAAATCGTGTTTTGTGGTAAAAACAAATACTTTTTTAAAGGAATGGATTTTTTCACGCTGTACTTCCAGGGTATCAGATGCCGGAGGGCAGGTCCAGGATTTATTGTATTGGCCGCAGACATTGGTTTCGCAGGATTTTAGCAACTCAGGAGAAAAGATAAGCGCCGAAGTGGAAATCTCCGCACATTCATGTACTTTTACTCCGGTCAAGGTTTCTGCGACGGTAAGAGCTTTCTTGATTGTTTCATTCATTGCCAGTGACAATAGAATAATTTGACATTTCCGGCCTGTCAATATAGAATAAAAACGACATAAATCTTTACGAGGCAAAACCGGTGTGGAAAATGCAGGTATGGAAAAAGTAACCAATGAATGATTTTTATACCGGTATTCAGCATATTGGAATACCGTCAGCCAATCTGAATGCGACTGTTGATTTTTATAAAAAGCTTGGTTTTGAGCAGGTCCGGGAAGAATACCTGGAAGATGCAAAATGCAGGATCCGGTTTCTGAAACTGAAAAATCTGGTAATAGAAACCTACGATGCCAATGATGCCGCCATGAACTCCGGTGCGGTGGATCATATTGCGCTGGATGTCAATGATATTGACGCTGCGTGGGAATTTGTAAAAAAAGAAGGTTTCAATCCTTTATCTGAAGAAATTATCAGTCTGCCGTTCTGGTCCAGGGGAATTAAGTGTTTTAAGATTGAAGGACCCAATATGGAATTAGTGGAATTCTGCCAGATCCTTTGATGAAAAAGATAGGCATCGGTATTATCGGCTGCGGTTTTATGGGAAAGACCCATAGTTTCGGCGCAAAGACCATTCCGCTTTATTATGACAATCTCCCGTTTTTGCCCTGCTTGGTTGGGGTATGCGATTCAAATCCTGACGCCGCCAACGCAATGAAAGAAAAAAACGGCTTTGATCTGGCGACATCCAATCTTGATGAACTTTTATCACATAAGGACATTGATGTTGTTACCGTCAGCACACCCAATGTTTTCCACAAAGACATCATTCTTGCCGCTTTAGCTGCCGGTAAGCATCTTTACGTGGATAAACCAATTACAGCCAGTTATGCGGAAGCGCTCGAAGTAACGGAGTCCTGGAAAAAATCCGGTCTTATCGCCCAGGTTGCCCATCAGTTTCGTTTTTATCCGGCTGTCATGAGGGCAAAACAACTGATCGACGATGGCAGGATAGGGAACATCATGAGTTTCCATGGGGCATACCTTCATTCAGGTTCCATAGCCAAAAACAAGCCCATCGGCTGGAAGCAGGATAAGGCCATGGGCGGCGGGGGAGTTCTTTTTGATCTTGGTTCCCATATTCTGGACCTTTTACACGGTCTTCTTGGGGATTTTTCCGAGATTTTTGCATCAACCAGGACTTTGTACCCGGAACGTCCCAATGCCAGGGGTGAAATGGTAAAAATCAGCGCCGACGATTCAGCCTGGATCTTATGCAAATTGCCCGACGGTTCACAAGGCATGGTCGAAGCATCCAAAATACACACCGGCACAAATGACGACTTCCGTTTTGAGATATACGGCGATAAAGGCGCAATCCGTTTTGATTCGAATCTTCCCAACTGGCTTGATTTTTTTAATAATGAAACACCTGAAAAACCCCTTGGAGGAGAACGCGGCTATACAAGAATAGAAACCATGTCTTCTTTTGAAAAGCCCGGCGGTTCTTTTCCGCCCTCAAAATTCCCCCTGGGCTGGCTCCGTTCCCATGTACACTGTTTCTATAATTTTCTCTCCAGCGTTCATAACGGGTCTCCTGCCTCTCCGTCCTTGGAAGATGGGGCCTATATTCTTAAATTATTGGAGGCTTCCTATAGTTCTGCGGAAAAGGGAACCTGGATCAAACTACTATAGAAATACCCATGACAAAATTTTACCTTTATATAACAAATTTAATGCTAACCCCCTGTAATAAAACACTTTTATCATAATATGTTCCTTAAATTATTTAAACGACAAGGATTTGTGCATGACCTCAAGGGAAAGGGTTCGATTGGCTCTGGATCACAAGGAAGCGGACAGGGTACCAATGGATCTTTGGGGCTGTGCTTCAAGACTTCATAATAAAGTATACTTTGGCGTATTAAAAGAGCTTGGACTTGAAGGAAACGGTCCCCTAATCAGGCCCGGTACCATGACGGAATATGAAGATCACAGGATCAGCGATGCCCTAAACATAGACTTCCGCCATGTTAATATAGGAAAACCAAAGAATTATAAAAGCAGAACCGACGACAAGGGCAATGTCTTTGATGAATGGGGTATTGGGCACTTTAAAAATGACAAGTACTATGCTATTTCCGTTCATCCCTTGGCTGATCCCGATCCGGCAAAGCTGGAATCATATCCCTGGCCGGACCCGGACGATCCCGGCAGGGTGGAAGGGATTGGCGAACGTGCCCGGAATTATTACGAAAACACCCCCTATGCGGTAACTGCCACAACCGCCACCAGCGGCCTGGTTTTCGAATTCGGCCAGTATCTTTGCGGGGCTGAACAGTTCCTGGTAAACCTGTACGAAGAAGAATTATTTACGGAAAAATTAATAGACAAACTTACAGAAATAATGACAAGGATTCACCTGAATTAT
>JAIRRF010000206.1 GCA_031256115.1 Treponema sp. | reverse complement strand
CCGGGGCGGCCCCATCGTCCAATGCCTTCTGCACCGAAACTACGATATCTTTGGCTTTTCCTTTCTGGAGAAGTTCAGAGATTTCATTAAAAACTTCGGTAAAATTCTTATCTGCCATATTCAACTCCTGTTTTCCAATTCATAAAAAGCCAGAATATTATCAACAGACACGTCTGATTGAAAAAAATGACAAGAGGACAATATGTACCCGCCGCATTTTCCCAGGGTCTGCGACAACATTCTGGCATTTTGCCGTGCATCTTCCGGAGTGCCATGGGGCAGTATATGTTGTGTTTCGCCGCCTCCGTGAAAAGTAATATTACCGCCAAATTCAGCTTTCAGCCGCTCCGGCTCCATATTGCGCGCTACTGTCTGTACGGGATCAAGTATCTTTATTCCCATATCAATAAATTCTGATATTAAATGATACGCCGAACCGCAGCAATGCAAAAATGGTATGGCCCCGTATGATTTTGCAAGTGCTATATACTCACACATAGATTTACGGAAATATTTAACAAACATTTCTTTGCTCATAATCAGATCGAGCTGCGTTGCAAAGTCGTCAGCCAACTGCATTGCGTCTATGCGCCCCTTACCGGCTTCCAGCAGTCTTTTGTGATATTCCATATGCCAGTCAAAGCAGCGGTTAAACAGGTATACGGCCAGTTCTTCATTAAGGGCCATATCTACAAGTATATCCTCCATCCTCCGGATAAGTGTCGGATAATAGAAAATGCTGGCGAAACCGCCCAAAAGGAACCGGCCTTGGTACTTTTCACATGCTTTGTCAATCCCCGAAAAGTCATATTCGTCAAGATCCGGCAAGGCAAGGGCTGCTTCCATGGTTTCTATGGTATCGCAGCCATCGGTGGCGTAACGCACTATCTCGTCATGTGCCCCGTAGGCATTGTATATCGTGCGGATCCTGCTTCCGCCCCAACCGATTGTAAGTCCTTCTGCATCCTTTTCGGAAGGCTTGCGTGTCACTTCTGGATCTACCCATGCACAGTCAATATCCAGTCGGTCCAACACATCTTTCATATCCTGTGTCCGGAAATGCTCAAACAATCTTTCCCATATCTCAGACACAGCCTGAAAATCCGCCGGAGTCCTGTCCGGCTGCTCGTGATTAACAGCCGATAACACCCGTTCCCGTCGTGTCATAATAAATACCTCCTAATTAACTAGGTTTCCAAAGGCTTTAAACATGGCAATAATATTTTCTGCCGGTACCTTTGCCACAATATTGTGTATTGAAGCGAAAACGTAACCGCCGCCTTCTGAAAAGATATTTACGCGCTCTTTAACCTGTGAAGCTACTTCTTCCGCTGTGCCATAGGGCAGTACCTTCTGTGTATCAACACCGCCGCCCCAGAATACAAGTCTTTTTCCATATTTTATTTTTAATTCTCCCGGGTCCATGCCTTTTGCAGAACACTGGACAGGGTTTAGAATATCAACACCCATTTCTATCATATCATTAATAAGCGGCTCTATAGCCCCGCATGTATGATAAAAGGTCTTCCAGGTTGTGTTTTTGTGTACCCAATCATTGATTTTTTTAAAAAACGGTTTATACAAGTTTCGAAATACTTCTATTGATGTAAAGCAGGAGGTTTGGGTACCGAAATCCGTACCGCTCAGCCAAATAGCCTGTATTCTGCCGCCTACAGCCTGCTTATAAATTTCCAGGTTCTTTAGTACGATTCCGGTTTGATACTCAAATACTTCTTTTATATAATCAGGATACATGATATGCGCCATCAGCCAGTCTTCAATTGAACGTATGCCTTTGGGGTTTTCCAGGAAAGGTCCGGGAATCAAAGCCACATCGCCAAGTCCTGCTCCTCCCAGATTTCCCAGGATACCATAGTCAGTTTCTTCAAAAAGTTTTATGGATATTTCTTCCCAGTATCTGGCGTCTTCGTCGTTTGCCACACTAAAATCATCTTTAAAATCATCCAGCGGGGTCAACTTATCTTCGTCAAACCCGGAAGACCGCATGATGTTGTCAAAAAAGAAACCATTGTTGGGCATATGCAGGCTATATTTAGCTTTTCTGTTGCCTCCTGGATACACCCAAACGTCTCCTTTTTCGTCAAGGTCACATTCAAAGCCCCCAGCCATAAGCACGGGAGTTCCATCACACATTGTCCAGGGTTTCCAGTTTTCATTTTTATAACCCAGTAAAGTACCAGAGTTCCATAGCCCGATGATGTCAATACCAAGGGCTTGCCGCAAATCCTTGTCAATTGCTCCAAGCATTTGAAAAGGTTCGATAACTTTAACAGGCTTTTGAGGAAGTCCTAATGCTTTACGCAGCCTGTACATGGTACTTGCGCTTATTCCTGTCTGTCCGCAAGCACCCAGATCCACCGGAGGCCGGTCCGGTTGGATATGATTCAGTGCAGATACAAGTCTTTCCCTTCCGGTCATTAAAACATTCTCCGGCGAAACATCACCATTTTTCGACTCTTTTGATGATATCTTTTTGTTCTTCCAAGCCATCGCTGGCTATACATAGCATTATACCGTCAGGTTTTTCAAATGAGTCGATAAAAGATTCCAGTTCCGATTTCCTAAGATCGATAATGATGGATTTGCCGGCTTGCAAAATGCTTTTTAAATAGGGGACCCATTGCATTATCGGTTCATCCTCGCCGAGCCCCTGCACCCACTGTATGGCCTGGACATTTGGCAGCTTTAAAATACTGTCAGTATGGTTTTTAACAAATTTACCGTCCAAATGGAAAATATTATGTGTAAAATATTTACATTCCTTTTCCAAAACGGGGAAAATGAACCGGTCGAAGTCAGCGGTAGAGATCATGGCTGAAAAATCTGCGCTTGGTATATGCAATTTCCCAAAAGACGGAACCGTCATCCATGTTGCAGAGGGCTGGCCCTGGGCTTTCAATTTTGCATCAAAGAAGTCGTATACCTCAAAGAACGGCTGTTCACATTTTGCTACCAGTTTTTCGACCCGCTCAGGCTGATCGATAAAATCAAAAAGTATATTTTGTGTTCCGCGCAAAGCCACGGCGCAATCCATGCCCGGATGCAAATCTGTATAACCGACTATGAATTTTCCTTTGCAAACCGACAACGCGTAATCGGTAAGTTCTACCATTTTACGGAATAATTCCCCATCTCTGTTAAAGCTTACACCGGGCATGTCTTTGTCGTAATCCTTGATTACGGGTTCCGCCCAGGATGTAACTTCGCCCCATTCCAAACCTGCGCCAAAGCAGCCCGCATACCAATTAGGACCTAAATTCGGAAAATATACCGGGAAAGTCTCTGCCAGTAGTGGTTTATTACCCAGCCTTCCGATATATTCATTTACAATAAATTCCGTGTCCATCCAGCGATCCTTAAGCGTGGACCATGTTTTTCCGTATTCTTTTGCCGCATAATCGGAATTGTGCTGTGAAAATCGTATGGGGGCTCGATCCATCACCTCGCCCTCAAGCCACGCGTATATACGTTCCATAGATTTCTGAAAATGCGGCATATTTTCAAGTTCCACATTCCAAGGTTTGATTTCGTTCATTTTTTTAATCCTATACTGTTAAACATTTTTTCGGACATTTTTAGTTGCATTTTGCAATATGACCGCAATAACCAGTACTACGCCCGTGGCGATATTCCTCCAGGCCTGGGGCAGGCCTATCATTATAAGGCCGTTAGACAATATACCCATGACAAGTACGCCCAGGAATGAGCCAAACATATTGCCTTCGCCGCCGGCCAATACCGTACCGCCAAGCACGGCAGCGGCAATGGATTCCAGTCCGTAAGTACTGCCTATATTGGGGTTTGACGTAGCAACCCGTGAAGCCAGCTGAACACCCGCAAAACCGGCAAGTGTTGAGGACAGGACATATACCCTGAAGACCACGCTTTCTACAT
>JAIRRF010000204.1 GCA_031256115.1 Treponema sp. | reverse complement strand
CATGCGGAAGATCCCGCCGGCATTAACCGCCGGGCAAGGCTCTTTATGAACTTTGACGGCAAAGCAGTGCCGGGCCTTTCAGCTGCATCCCTTTTGGGTTCCGGATCCGGCAGGGACATCCGCTACAATGAAAAAAAGCAGCAAATTGAATGGGATGATTATACAATTCCGGTGGACAACGAAGGAAAAAGCATACTCCGTTTCAGGGGAAGCATTAACCGCTACATACCTTACAGCGCTTCTGATATTTTGCAAAGTATGGAAGCCCAGGCAAAAGGAATGGAACCGGTTTACTTTCCCGAGGAATTTAAAGACAAGTACGTGTTCTTTGGTTTTTATGCGCCCGGTCTTTTTGATATTTGCAGCAATCCCCTGGAATCGGTATATCCTGGCATGGGAATTCATATTACCATGCTTGATAATATTCTAAACAATGATTTTATTCGGGAAGCTTCCACTCTGGCAGACATGCTGGTCCTTTTTGCCATTATCTTTTTAACCACGGCGTTGGCATTATTTTGTGACAAGTTGCACTTTTCTGTAGGGGGTGCGGTGCTTGTGGCCGTGGTCATTGTGGCTGGAACCTTTATTGCCTACAATACCTTTTGTTTATGGTTTCCCATGGTTTTACCCCTGGCAGGACTGCTGGCTTCTTTTCTTACCTGTACAATTTACAACTATGCCACCGAAGGCAGCCAAAGACGCTTTATTAAATCCGCCTTTAGCCAGTATATCAGTCCTATTTATGTTGATCAGTTAATCAGCAACCCCGATCAATTAAAATTGGGAGGAGAACGGCGGGAAATAAGCATTTTCTTTTCCGATGTTCAGGGTTTTACCACCATCTCGGAAAACCTGGACCCAGACCAGTTAAAGGAACTGTTGAACGAATATCTTACCTTTCTTACGGATATTATCCAGGATTCGGGCGGCACCATCGACAAGTATGAAGGGGATGCAATTATCGCTTTCTGGAATGCGCCGCTTAATCTGGAGGATCATGCCGCCCGGGCTTTGGGGGCGGCCCTGGAATGTCAAAGCCAATTGGTTGAAAAGGCGGAACACTTTGAAGAAATGTTTAAAAGCTGGAATATTGATGCTCCTGGGATAAATAAGCGTCTTGTTACCCGCATCGGTCTTAACACAGGATATGCGGTGGTGGGGAACTTTGGTTCCGAAAAAAGCTTTAACTATACCATGTTGGGTGATGCGGTAAACCTGGCGGCCCGTTTAGAGGGACTAAACAAGCAGTTTGGCACCTGTCTGATGTGCAGCGATAATACCATCAGCGAAGCAAGAAAATACAGAAGCTTCTATGGACGTAAACTTGCCGAGGTGGCAGTGGTAGGAAAAAACGAGCCCGTTACGGTCTGGGAACCCTTGACCGAAGCAATATATAAAGAAAAAGAAAACATTATCCATAACTTTGACGAAGCCAGGGACATTTTTTATCAGGGTGATTTTTCCAAAGCCTTGGCCTTGTTTGAAGCTCTAAAAGACAAGGATGAACCCCCCCTGTACTATGCTGAACAATGCCGGTACTATATGGAAAGCCCAACTGAATGGAAAGGTCATTGGAAAGCATTGTCTAAATAATTATTAATGGAGTTGCCATGATTTCTGTTTTTGCCCCTTTGGTAAGGGGCCTGTACATTAATGCTGTACATGCTTCTCGTATTGTTCTTGCCGGATCCGGTTCTGTTACGCCAAAGAATGCCCTTTCCATAGACCTGGAATCGGCTTATGACGCTAATAACGGAGAAAATGAAACGTTTAACGAAGAAGCCGCCGCTAAAGCCCTAAGCGAAGCTTTTGCGGCCTGGGAATTTGAAATATCCCCTTCCGGATCTGATCGTACCAATACAGTAAAAAAACAACCATCTTCCATAGTTCTAAAACGCGGGGAAAATACTTTGGGAATCTTTTGGATTGACCGGGATATCGACTCTGCCCGCCGGCGCCGGGACAATGGGGATGATTCAGTTCTTGAAGAGATCATTCCCCTGGCGGTGGATACGGAAATAATAGTACCGGGCCTTGCTGCTGCAGAAAGATCTTATGTGGTAAAAGACCGGGTGGCGGTGGTTTTAGGCGGTGTCAAAGGTTTTGGCGGACAAATCTGTACCAGCCTGGCCGCCTCGGGAGCTTTTGTATTCATTGCCGATTCCGAAATAGGCGAAGTGGAAGAATTGGCAAGTAATATTAACCTTCGCCAGGGAAAAACAACGGCTATAGCTGTTCAGGTTGATGTAACCAACGAGGAATCTGTTAAGGCGCTTTTTGCCGCCGTTGCGGCAGAAACGGGAGGATTGGATATCTGCATTTGCAGTGCCGAAGAATTCCAGACAGGCAGTATGATGAAGCAGGAACTGGAATCTTTCCGCTTTACCACAAGGGTAAACTATGTTGGATACTTCTTAACTGCCAAATATGCAAGCCGTCTTCTTCAGCTTCAGCACCTGGGGGCTCCGCAGTGGAAAACAGATATTATTCAAATCAATTCTAAATTTGGCCTTGAAGGGTCTGCTAATTACAGTTCCTATGCGGGGAGCAAATTTGGCGGCATGGGGCTTACGGCCAGTTTTGCCCTTGAATTAATGGAGTACAACATTAAAGTCAACTCCGTTTGCCCGGGAGATTTTTTCTCCGGATCCTTGTGGTCAGATCCGGAAAATGGTATCTTTGCACATTTACTTCGGGAAGGCAGGATTGCCGGTGTACGAACCATTGCGGATGCTAAGGCATATTATGAATCGAAAATTCCCATGAAGCGCGGCTGTGAAGGCCCGGATATAATGCGGGCTATTTACTATATAGTGGAACAGGAATATGAAACAGGCCAGGCAGTTCCCGTTACCGGCGGCCAGGTGATGTTACACTAGAAAAGCTTGTTTTTCGGCACAAAACGAAAACCTTCGCCGTCAATTTCCACTGTTCCAAGTCCCGGGTAAACAATATGCATTCCCCCTACGGGAATTTTGTTTTTTGCCGCATAGTCCATAAATTGTCTACGCATCACTGCGGAGGCCCCGGCATCCATATCATAGGTGGCGGAAATTTCCGGAACGGGAAATTGTACCAGAGCTATATGCATAAGATCACCCCAGATTATTAGTTTTGCCCCGCTGTTTTCTACCAAAAAAACCGTATGTCCCGGAGTGTGTCCGTAAGCGGCAATGGGGGTAATCCCCGGAAGAAGCTCTGTAAGCCTACCGCCCAGTTCGGCAGGGTTAAATGTTTCTATCCTTGTGCTGTAAGGGGCAAGGGCCGCCACTGCTCCCTGGTTTATATTGGTCTTGGTAAAGTATTCCAGTTCCCGGGAAGACAGGTAGATTTTTGCTTTTGGAAAATTAGCCTGGCCGTCTTTATGGAGTCCGCCAAAGTGGTCCCCATGAAGGTGGGTAATGAGCACCGCATCTACCTGATCCGGCTCTACTCGCAGCTTTTTTATTTTTTCCAACAATACTCCGCCGGCTCCTGTTCCCGCATCCACAAGAATGTTCCTTCCAAGGGATCCGGAGGATCCCGGGGATCCGGAGGATCCCGGGACTTTAATCAGAAAAGCATTAGCTGTATGAAAAAAACCTTCTGCCGGGATATATCGTTTTAGCAAGGCTTCGTCTGCACCTACAAGAATTCCGGCAGATCCCTGGCGCTGGCCTTCTACGAGCATAAAAACTTCGAATTGCCCCACTTTGTATGAATAAATCCCCTCCCTTTCCTGGGTAGTAATTCCAACAGCCATGGTACCTAAAAGCAATCCGGCAAATATTTTTCCTTTCATGTTTTTCTTCCTTCAGTACGATAGAATATAGATCAATCCGTACGAGGTGTCAATAAGACGAATACTTAGCATGCCGGACATCTGTGCGGCATATGCTGGTAATGAATAACGTCATATGATAAATTATTAAAAAGGTACACAATGCCGGATAATGTTAATAATCCCTATGAAAGTCCCCAGGCTGAAATAGCTCATGTTAATTCCGGTGCCGGTCCGATATTAACTGAAAATATGCTTTACTACCTGAAAGGAGCTTCTCCCTGGCTGCGTCTTACGGGTATTATAGGTTTTATTAGTCTTGGTATTATTTTGCTTTCCTTGATTTCTTTGTTTTTTGGTTTAAGCCAGGCCCTGCCGGACACTGAGGAATTTGCACCCCTAAAAATTTTTACTCCGGGGTTGGTTATTATCTATATTCCCTTTTTGGCTCTTTATTTTTTTCCAATCCTTTTTATATTTCGTTTTGGAAGAAAAATACAAAATTATCTTTATTCAGGTAACAGTACAGATTTGGAAGAAGCTTTTAAAAACAATAAATCGCTCTGGACGTTTATTGGGGTTATTATAATTATTAGTCTTAGTTTCTTTGCCCTGGCCCTGGTAATTGGAATAATTACTGCTGTTGCAGCACTTACGGGCGCTTTTTCCGGATGACAGGGCCGGTAAAAAACGATACTGTTTTTTTGGCAGTGACTCCCGAAGGTATTGAATATACTCTATATCCGGCCGGTTTGTGCGCCCGGTTTTGCGCTTACGGCCTTGATACACTCTTTCAGTGGATCCTTCTTTTTGTTTTTTTCATTGTTTACTTTTTCGTGATGGGCGCTGCCGGAGGTTTTTGGATTTTTCTTCTGGTCCGTTTTGGCCTGGACTGGTTTTACCATGTATTTTTTGATCTTTTTTTTAATGGTCAAAGTCCGGGAAAACGAATCCTGGGGATCCGGGTTGTTTTGAACGATGGTTCACCGGTAAATGGGGGAGCTTCTTTTATCCGTAACCTTCTTCGCTTTGTGGACGGCTTTATCGGATTGTATTTGATTGCCTTTCTCTCTTCAGTGATTAGCAGCGCTTTTCGCCGGCCCGGGGACTGGGCGGCGGGTACTTTGGTGATTTATACCTGGCAATCGCAAATCCCCCAACAGACGCACAAGATGGAATGGCTTTCTGAACTGCCCCTGATTCTGCCCCCCAGGGCTCTTTCTTTTGAGGAAAAACAGGGGATCCTGATGTTTGCCCGGCGTTATCCGCTTTTGGGGCCCGCAAGGGCAGACGAGATTGCCGGTCCTCTGGCTGTTTCCCTGCAACGGCACGAAAATACTACATCAAGGAGGACACTACACAGACCATCAGATTACCTTCTTTGTATTGCCCGTTCTTTTGCGGGGGAAATATGACCCAACGGAATTTCATTGCCAAACGGGAAAATGACTGGAAGGAAATGGAACTGATATTGACTGGGAATGTCCGGAAGAGATTTTTTTCCCGGAGTCTTCCATATAATAAAGCGGCTGGGTTTCCGCAGGCATACCGTCAGCTTTTGGGAGACCTGAATACAGCCCGTTCAAATGGTTTTGATCCTGCCCTTATAGAACGGCTTAACCGCTTAACGCTGGAGGGAAACCAGATCCTCTACAGCATAAAACCTTTTTCGCTTAGGGCTTTTTTGGAATTTTTCCGGCGTACATTCCCCCGCTCTGTTCGTGCCCAGTGGAAAAGTTTTTATGTTTTCTTTTTGATTTTCTTTGGCCTGGCAATTTTTTTCGCTCTTGTTTCAATCCGCTTTCCCGGTTTTGTCTACGAAATAATGTCTCCCTGGGAAGCGGCAAACCTGGAAGATATGTACAACCCGGAAAGTTTCTACTACCTAAGGCCCCGGAAGATTAGTACCGATGCGGATATGTTTGGTTTTTATATTTACAATAATATCTCTATTGCTTTTATAACCTTTGCGGGGGGGATATTGGCAGGAATAGGAAGCCTTTTTATCCTTGCTGCAAATGCTGTTTTTATCGGCGTTGCGGCAGGACACATTATTAACTGCGGGTATTACGGCACTTTTTTTTCTTTTGTTGTTGGTCATTCAGCCTTTGAACTGAGCGCCATTATACTTTCCGCCCTGGCAGGATTCCATCTGGGTTACAGTCTCCTTGTTACCCGGGGGCAGAACAGGGGTGCCGCTCTTAGGGAAGCGGGCAAGACCGCCCTGCCTTTGATCAGCGGCAGTGCCTTTATGCTGGTTATTGCCGCAATTATCGAGGCATTTTGGTCTTCCCGGCATGAAATTCCTCAAAACATCCGCTTTGCCGCCGGAGGGACAATGATCGTCTTGATTACTCTTTATTTTGTTTTTGCCGGAAGAACCAGAACATGAAAGTATCATTTACCCCTGCGGTGGTTTTCCGCCGGCGCAGCGGCTGGGAAGCGGCAGATATGGGAATCTTTCTCTGGCGGAATAACTGGTTTCCGATTTTCCTTTTTT